>SCTT01000567.1 GCA_004322435.1 bacterium | reverse complement strand
CTCGCCGGGGCGCCGGGCGTCACCGGCCCGGTCGCCGCGCTCAGTTGCGCGTTCGCCGTGCTCCACGCCACCGAAGCCGGGTCCGCGGCGCTCCACTGGAGGTAGTAGCGGCTGCCCGGAGGCAGCGCCCCCGAGGTCCCGTCGTCTCCGGGCGCCGTCCAGGCCGCGAGCAGGATGCCGGGGGTGTCCGTGGCGTGGAGGGCCAGCCCCGTAGCGGCCGCCGGCGGCGTGAAGTCCGCCCCGGTGACCGCCCAAGTCGCGGCTGAGTAGCCGCTGGGCGTCCCCAGGCGGTTGAAGGCGCGCACGCGCAGGTAGTAGGTCGTGGCGCTCTGGAGGCCCGCGAAGACCGCCCCCGAAGAGAACGTGACCGAGGCGGCCGCCACCGGCGAGAACGAGGGCGTCCCCGCCAGCTGGGCCTCGTACCGGGTGCCGGCGGGGTTCGCGGCCGTCGTCCAGGCGACCGAGAGCCCGGTCGTCAGGACCGACGGGAAGCTCGGCGTCTGCGGGACGGCGGCGGCCGTGACGGTGGAGCCGAGGAAGAGCTCCCGCGTCCCCCTCAGGAGCGCGTCGCGGGCGACCGCCGCGGCGTAGTAGGTCGTGTTCGGGGAGAGGCCCCAGACGGCGCTCGAGACGGCCGTCGTCCAAGAGGAGACGAGGACGGCCGTGAAGTCGCTCGCCGTCGACAGGGCCGCCAGGAACTCGGTCCCGGCCGGGTTGCCGCCGGCGGCCCAAGTCAGCGTCATCGAACCGGCCTCGACCAAGGAGAACGTCGACGCCGCGGAGGCGGGCACGGCCGCGGGCGTCCGCGTCGCCGCCGTCACGAGGTAGGCGCCCTCCGCCCCCGAGCGCGCGCGGACGTGCAGGCGCAGGCTATAGGTCGTGTTCGGGGTCAGCCCGGGGACGTCGGCGCCGGCGCCCGCGCGCCAACCCGAGGAGGCATAGCCGACCGAGAAGCCCGCGTCCTGCGCGCGCTCGAGGAGGTACTCGGCCCCCCCGAGCGCCGCCTGCGAGACCTCGGCCGCCGCCGCTGAGTCGTCTGCCCCGCCGACGACGAGCAGGTTGGACCCGTCGAGGGCGGCGCCGTGCCCGAAGCGGGCCGCCGGCAGCGAAGTCAGGGAGCCCCAGGCCCCCACGCTGCCGTCCGCCGCCACGGAAGCGGAGCGCACGTCCGCCACGGCCACGGTCCCGTCGTGCCCGCCGACGACGAACAACGCCCCGCCGGAAGCCAGCAGCGCGTGACGGAAGACCGGGACCGCCAGCGGGGTCTGGACCGACCACGGGCCCACGCCGGGGCCGTCGAGCGGCGCCGACCAGACTTCGGCGGCCACCCCGGCGCCCAGGCCGCCGGCCACGTAGACCCGCCCGCCGGAGACCGCCGCCGCGTGGCTGTTGCGCCCCGCCGGCAGGGCCGTCCCGGTGCCCCAAGCCCCCACCCGCCCGTCTTGGGCCAGCGGAGCTCGGTAGACCGTGGATTGGGAGACCGCGCCGTTGTCGCCGCCAAAGGCGTAGAGCCAGCCTCCGGAAGCGGCCGCCGCTAGCTTGAAGCGGGCGGCGGGCAGCGCGGCCTCCGCGGACCAGCCGGCGATGCTCCCGTCCGTGGCGAGGGCGGCCGAGTAGACGGAATTCTTGGCCGACCCGTCGAAACCGCCGACGACGTAGAGGCGTCCGGCGGCGGCGGCCAGCGCGTGAGACTCGCGCGGGGCGGGCAGGTCGGCCTCGCGCCGCCAGGCCCCCACCGTCCCCGCCGGCGACACGCCGGCGGACCACACCTCGGCCGACGGCGACCCGCCCCGGACGCCGCCCACGGCGTAGAGGCGGCCGTTGACGAGCACGGAACCCAGGCGTTCCACGGCCGAAGGAACGGACGTCCGGGCGGCCCAGGCCCCGAGGGGCTCGGCCTCGCGGTTGCCGGCCGGGGACCACTCGGCGCGGAGCGCGCCCGGGCCCACCGCGGCGGCGGCGAAGCCCTGCGGGTCGGCGGCCAAAGTCGCCGTCGAGCCCAAGGACAGCGCCGTCGTCAGCGTCCCGCCCACCCCGCGGGCGCGGACCGAGAGGTAGTAAGTCGAGTCCCCGGTGAGGCCCGTGACCGTCGTCGAGAGGAAGGCGACCCAGCCGGACGTCAGCACCGCGCCGGAGAAACCCGAGGCGGTGGAGGCGGAGACCTGGTAGACGGTCCCGGCGGGATTCCCGTTGGCCGCCCACTGCACGTTCGCGGAGGAGGCCGCCACCCAGTGGAACGGTTCGGTGGAGGCGGAGGGGTCGAAGGCAAGGGTCGCCTGAGGGCCGAGAGCCAAGGGCTCGGAGAGCAGTCCGCCCCGGTTGCGGGCGTGCACGCGCCAGTAGTAGGTCGTGTCGGGCAAGAGCGCCGTGAATCCGGTCGTGAACGCGGCCAGCCAGCCGCTGGCCTTGTCTCCGGACCCGTCGAAGGCGGCGCTCGTCGAGGCCTGCGCGCGGAACTCGGTGCCGGCGGGGTTGAGGCCGGAGGCCCAGCTCACCGTCAAAGACGACGGGGACACGGCCGTGAACGTCGAGGCGGCCGCGCCGGGGACCGCGGCCAACGTCGCCGTCGTCCCGACGGAGGCCCAGGCCGTCTCGGCGCCGGTGGCGTTCCGGGCCGCGGCCCGGAAGTAGTAGGTGGTGTTCGCGGCGAGGCCCACGGCCGCCGTCGACGTCGCGGCGAACCAGGCGGAGGTCGAGTCCGAGGCCCCCGTCCAGTCCGCGGCCGTCGACACGTTCAAGCGGTACTCGGTGCCGGCGGGGTTGCCGTTCGCGGTCCACTGGACGCCGGCGGAGGTCACCCAGACGAGGGGGAAGCTCGGGGTGGCGGTGGAGGGGACGGCGGCCAGGGTGTAGGTGGAAACGGCCGCCGACTCGGACGTCTCCCGGCCGACCTGGTTGCGGGCCTTGGCCTTGAACGCATAGGCGGTGTTCGGCGTCAGCGAGCCGAAGGCGGCCGCGGAGCTGCCGGCGACGAAGCCGGCGTACGTCCCGCCGACGGCGATGTTCACCCCCGAGGCGCCCGTGGACAGGGCCGTGAACGCGCCCCCCGGGGCGGAGGCGACGGCCACCAGGGCCGTCGACCCGACCGAGAGGAAGAACGCGGACTCCGGCGCCTCGATGGCCGTGATGGTAGAGGCCACCAAGGTCCAGGCGCTGGGGGTCCCGCTGCGGCCGATGGCCCGCGCGTGCAGGTACCAGGTGGTGTTGGCGACAAGGCCCGTCACCGCGGCCTGCGGCACCCCGGCGGGGGTCGTCGAGACGGTCTGGTTGCCCGAGAACACGTTCGGGAACGGTAGGCCCGTCGTGGCCGTCACCTCGAAGGCCGTGTCCGTGGCGTTGCCGTTGGCGTCGAAGCGCACCGTCAAAGACGAGGCGTCCACGACGGCGAAGGCCGGCCCCGTCGTCAGCGGGACCGACGGCGCCGTCACGGTCGTCCCCACGAGGACCCAGGGCGTCGAGGAGCCGGCGTGGTTGAAGGCCTGCACGAACAGGTTGAAGGTCGTGTTCGAGGTCAAAGGCGACAGCGTCGCCGTCGGCACGGCCCCCGCCGGCGAGGTGGTCAGCGTCACGTTCGACGCGCCGTTGTTCGGGTAGGAGGCCCCGGTCGTCGCCGCCACCGTGTAGGTCGTCACCGTCACGGGGTTGCCGTTGCCGCTCCATGACACCGTCAGCGTCGTGTCGCCGACGGCCGTAAACGACGCCGCGACGACGGCGGGCGCGGCCGCCAGCGTCACGGTGCTCCCCAGGGAGGCGTAGGCGGTCGGCACCCCGGCGCGGGAGACGGTCCGGACCTGGAAGGACCAGGTGGTGTTCGGGGTGAGGGAGACGGGGGCGGAGGGCGTCCCCTCGGGGCGGGTGGACACCGTCACGTTGTCCGCGAACCCGTTGCTCGAGGCCTGCAGCTCGTAGAGGGTCCCGGCGCTGTTGCCGTTGGCGCCCCAGGCGACGACGGCCGCGTCCTTGGCCACGGCGCTGAAGGTGGAGGCGGCGGAGGCGGGGAGGGCGGCGGCGGTGACGGTCGAGCCCAAGGAGAGCGCGGCGGTCTCGAGGCCGTAGCCGTTGCGGGCCCGGACCGAGAAGTAGAAGGTGGAGTTGGCCGGCAGGCCGACGGCGCTCGTCGAGGTTCCCGTGAACCAGGCGGTCTCGGCGTCGGCGGCCCCGTTGAGGCCCGCGGAGGTGGAACGCCGCAGGCGGTACTCGGTAGGTCCCGGGTTTCCGTTGTTCGTCCATTGGAGCGTCACGGAGGACGTGAACGTCCCGAGATAGACCGGAGTCGCCGTGCTCGGGACGGCGGCGAGGGTGTAGGTCGAGACGGAGGCGGTCTCGGCGGTCTCGCGGCCGACCGCGTTGCGGGCCTTGGCCTTGAAGGAATAAAGGGTGTTCGGGGTCAGGGCGGTGAAGGAGGAGGCCGTCCCGGGGTCGAATTCCTCGTTGTTCGATAGGAAACCGGCGTTCTGACCGCCGATCGCGTAAATCCTCCCGCCCACCGCCGCCACGCCCAAGAAACCGCGGGCGGTCGGCATGGCGGCGCGGGCCCGCCAGCCGTCGGTTTGCGGGTCGTAGACCTCGTTGGTGGAGGAAGGGACCGAGGCGACGGTCCCGCCGACGGCATAGACCTTGCCGCCGACCGCCGCCGCCCCGAGCGTCCCGCGCGGCGTGGGCATCGCCGTGCGGGTCTGCCAGGTTCCCAGGACCGGGTCGTAGGCCTCCGCGCGGCCGTAATCCGTAGCCCCGCTCGAACCGCCGACGACCAGGATCTTCCCTCCGACGGTGGCCGCCGCCGCCCCCGAGCGCACGCCGCCGGGCATCGGGGTCCGCGCCGTCCACTGGTCCGTGCCCGGGTCGTAGGACAGGGCGGCGTCGAGCGAGACGGACCCGTCGAAGCCTCCGAAGACGAAGACCAGCCCTTCGGCGCCCACAGCCGCGGGGAGGTTCCGGATCCCGGGCATAGCCGCGCGGACGACCCAGCTATTCGCCCCGGGGTCGTATTCCTCGTTCTTGTCGAACCGCGAGGCTCCGTCGTCGCCCCCGAGCGCATAAACCTTCCCCCTCGCGACGGCCGCGGCCAGGTTTTGCCGGGCGCTGGGCATGGACGCGCGCGCCGTCCAGGCGTTGGCGACCGGGTCGTACTCCTCGACGGAGGCCAGCATGCCTCCGTTTTGGCCGCCGATGGCGAGGATCCTACCCCCGAAGGCGGCCGCCGCGACCCCGTGACGTTGGAAGGTCAACGCCGTGCGGGCCGTCCACCGCTCCCCATGCCAGCCCTGGTAGCTCCCTCCCAGGGAGACGTTCGTCCCGGACAGGCCGACGGTCATGCTCGAGAACGCCGGGCCGGGGGCGTAGGCCGCGGCGACCAAGCTCGTCGAGGTGACGTCCTCGATATAGACGGTGCTCGGCGCCTCGATGGCGGTCACCGTGGAATCCAGGAGGACCCATTCGCTCGGCGCGCCGTACGTGTTATAGGCCCTCACGCGGAAGTAGTGGGTGGCGTTGATGGAGAGGCCCGTCAGCGTCGCGGACGGGTTGAGCGTCGACGAAGAGGCGGCCAAAGGCGTGAACGTCGTCAGCGTCGAGGCCTGCACCAGGTACGCCGCCCCCAGGCCGTTGTAGCCGCCGGCGGCCGTGCCGGACGCCCAGTTGACCGACACGCTCGATTCGAAGACGGCCGAGAAGGCCGGCGACCCCGCCGCCGGCACGGTTGCGAAAGCGAGCGTGTAGGTCGAGACGGCCGTCGTTTCCGGGGTCTCCATGCCGACCGAGTTCCGCGCCTTGGCCTTGAAGGCATAGGGAGTGTTGGGAGTCAGGGCCGTGAAGGAGGAGGCGACGCCGGGATCGTACTGCTCGTTCGCCCCGGTCACGCCGCCGTTGTCGCCGCCGACGGCGAAGATCCTGCCGCCGACCGCGGCCGCGGCCAAGGTCATCCTCGCGGTCGGCATCCGCAGGCCGGAGCTCCAAGTCCCGCCCGCCGGGTCGAACACGTCGACGCGCGCCGTCGGCGCGCCGTCGGTGCCCCCGAGCGCGTACACCCTCCCTCCCAGGCCCACGGCGGCCAAAGTCCGGCGCCCGACCGGCATCGCGGTCAGCGTCGCCCAGGTGTTCGCCGCCGGGTCGTAGGCTTCGTTGGTGCTCAGGAAGCCGGCGCCCCCGCCCAGCGCGTAGACCTTGCCGCCGACCGCCGCGGCGGCCAGTTCGAGGCGCGGCGTCGTCATGGCCGCTTTGGCGGTCCAGACGTTCGCGGCGGGGTCGAACTCCTCGGTCTTATCGAAGGTGGTAGAGCCGTCGAACCCGCCGAGGGCGTACACCTTGCCGCCGACCGAGGCGGCGGCCAGCACACGCCGCGGGGTCGGAAGGTTGGCTCGGCTCGTCCAGGCGTCCGCGGCCGGGTCGTATTCCTCCGTCGCGGCGGAGACGGCCGCGCCGGCCAGCCCGCCGACCGCGTAGAGCTTCCCCCCCGCCGCGGCGACCGCCAGCTGTTCGCGCGCCACTGACAAAGACGCCTTCGCGGACCAAAGGCCGGTGACGGGGTCGAACTCCTCGGTGACGCCCGACGCGCCGCCGCCGTTGTTGCCGCCGACGGCGTAGAGCCGCCCTCCCGAGGCGGCCGCCCCGAGCGAGTACCGCGCGACCCCGAGCGCGGCCCGCGCCGTCCACGACTCGCCGTGCCACCCTTGATACAGCCCGTCCTTGGCCACGTTCGTCCCCGACAGCCCCGCCGTCATGCTCGAGAACGCCGCCGCGTAGGCCGCCGCGACGATGCTGTGCGTGCTGACCTCGTCGATGACGACCGTGGTCGGCGACTCGATGCGGGTGACCGTCGAGCCCACCGCCGTCTCCCCGGAGGCGGCTCCCGTCCGGTTGTAGACGAAGACGAGGGGGTAGTAGGTGACGTTCGGCAGCAACCCCGTGGCGGTGACCGAGGGGGTGCCGTACGGGTTGGTGCTGACCGTGACGGCCGCGGTGAACGGGAGATAGGTCGTGAAGACCACGTCGTAGCGCGTGCCGGCGACGTTCGAATTCCCGTCCCAGGTCACCGTCATCGAGCTCAGCCCCACCATCGTGAAGGTGGACGCGGCCGAGAGCGCCGGGTTGGCCAAGGTCACCGTGGAGCCCAGGAAGAACCAGTCGTTGGGCATCCCGCCCGAGTTGTACGCCCGCACGCGCACGTACGTCGTGGCGTTGCCGCTCAGGCCCGAGATGAGGGCCGCCGTCGACGCGGTCAGCGACGAGCCCGCCACCGCCATGAAGTCCGCCCGCGTCGAGGCCTGGACGAGGTACGTCGCGCCGGGGCCGTTGAAGCCCTGCCCCGCGGTCCCCGAGGACCAGGTGACGGTCATGCTCGTCGCGTAGACGGGCGAGAACGCCTCCGTCCCGGCCAAAGGAGCCGAGGCGGCGGCCAAGGTGTAGGTCGAGAAGGCCGGCGACTCGGCCGTCTCGGCGGCGCCCGAGTTCCGCGCCTTCGCCTTGAACGTATAGAGGGTGTTGGGCGTCAGCGCGGTGAAAGACGAGGCCGTGCCCGGGTCGAACTCCTCGGTGACGCCCGAGGCGCTGCCCGTCCAGCCGCCCACCGCGTAGACACGCCCTCCCACGGCCGCGGCGGCCAGGTCGTTTCGGGCCGTCGGCATCGACGTGCGCGTCGTCCATTGGTTCGAGAGCGGGTCGTACTCCTCGTTGACGCTCAAGAATCCCGAGGTCCCGCCCAAAGCGTAGACCTTCCCGCCCACGGCGGCGGCCGCCAGCAGGTAGCGCCCCGTCGGCATCGGGGCCCACACCCCCCAGGCGTTCGTGGCCGGGTTGTACTCCTCGTTGGCCGTGGCCGCCCCGAGGCCGCCCACGGCGTAGACCTTGTCGCGCACCACCGCCGCGGCCAGGTACGCGCGGCCGGAGGGCATCGCGGCGCGGGCCGTCCAGGCGTCCGTCGCAGGGTCGTACTGCGTGGTGTCGGTAGTAGCCCCGTTGCCGCCCAGCGCGTAGACCCGACTGCCGACGGCGACGGCGGCCAGGCCGTCGCGCGCGACGGGCAGAGGGGCCCGGGCCGTCCACGTGTCCGCCGTCGGGTCGTATTCCTCGTTGGCCGTCAGCGCGGAGCCGTTGTTGCCGCCGACCGCGTAGAGCCTCCCGCCGACGGCCGCCGCGGCCAGCCATTTGCGCGCCGTCGGCATCGACGCCCGGGTCGACCACGCGTTGGCGACGGGGTCGTAGACCTCGGTGATGGCCTGGTAGGTCGCGTTGTGCCCGCCGACGGCGTAGACCCGGCCGCCGAGGGTCGCGGCCGCCAGGCCGGAGCGCGGGTTGAGCAGGCCGTTCTTCGCGGTCCACTTCTCTCCGTGGCCGCTCGCGAAGACGCCGTTGATGGAGAGGGCGGTCCCGGTCAGGCCCACCGTCATTCCCGTAAAGGCCGGCCCGGCGGCGTAGGCCGCGGCGGTGATGGAGCCCGTCGAGACGTCGTCGAAGAGGACGGCCGTCGGCGTCTCGACGGCGGTCAAGGTCGAGCCCAGGACGTACCAGTCGTTGGGGGCGCCGGCCGTGGTGTACGCCCGGACTCGGAAGTAGTGGGTGGCGTTGGCCAAGAGGCTCGGAACCGCGGCGAAGGAGTTGGCGGTGAGCGAAGAGCCGAGGACGTTGGCAAAAGACGACACCGTCGCCGCCTGCACCAGGTAGGTCGCCCCGGCGCCGTTGTAGCCGCCCGCGTCGGTGCCGGAAGACCAGTTGACGGTGACGCTCGAGGCGTTCACGGCCGTAAAGAGCGGCACGCCGGATTGTGGCGCCGTCGCGGCGGCCAGGGTATAGGTCGAGACGGTCGCCGTCTCGGTCGTCTCGACGCCGATGGAGTTGCGCGTCTTGGCCTTGAAGGAGTATTGCGTGTTGGGCGTGAGCGCCGTGAAGGAGGACGCTACGCCGGGGTCGAATTCGAGGCCGTCGCCCCCTTTGAAGGCGTACACCCGTCCGCCGACCGCCGCGATGGCGTATTCGGACATCGCGATTGGCATCGGCGAATGCGTCTTCCATGTCCCGGTCAGGGGGTCGAACGCCTCGTTCTCCTTGCGCCCCACGGCGCCGTCGGAGCCGCCGACCGCGAGGATTCTCCCTCCGAGGCTTACCGCTCCGACGTGCCGGCGCGCCGTCGGCATGTCCGTCTCCGCCGTCCAGGTGTTCGTCCCGGTGTCGTAGCGGTCCATCCTGGCCAGGTTCGAGCCGTCTTGTCCGCCGATGAGCCAGATCCTGCCCTCGCGGCCTACGGCGGCCGCCGCGCGGCGGGCGGGGTTGATGTCCGCGCGGGACGCCCAGGTGTCCGTCTCGGGGTCGTAGGCCTCGTTCTTGCTCACGAGGGCACCGTTAAACCCCCCGAACGCATACACCTTGCCCGCCGCCGCGGCGACCGCGACTTCGTAGCGGGCGGTCGGCATCGACGTCAGGGTCGCCCAGGAGTCGGAAGCGGGGTCGTAGACCTCGTTTGTCGCTACCGCCGTACACCCTACGGTGACGCAGCCGCCGACGACATAGATCCGGCCTCCGAGCACGGCGGAGCCCTGGTCTCCGGACCTGGCCGTCGGAGCGGCGGCGCGGGACGCCCAGGTATTCAGGGCTGGGTTGAACGCCTCGTTCACCGAATAGATCGCCCCCCCGTTGAATCCGTCGATGGCGTAGAACTTCCCTCCCACCGCGGCGCCCGTCGGGCTCGCGCGGAAGGTGGGCATCGCCGCCCGGTTCCTCCAGCTTTCCCCCCGCCAGCCGGCATAGGAGCCGCCCATCGCGACGTTGGCCCCGGAGAGGCCCACCGTCATGCTGGAGAACGCCGGCGTCGCCGCGTAAGCCGCGGCCGTGATGGAGTGCGTCGTCACATCGTCGAAGTAGAGCGCCGTCGGCGCCTCGATGGCGGTCACCGTCGAGCCCAAAGTCAGCCAGGAATAGTCGGTGACGTTGGCCGAGTTGTAGGCCCGCACCCGGAAGTAGTGCGTGGCGTTCGCGAAGAGTCCCGTCACCGTGGAGTAGATGTTGTAGGTCTGAGAGCTCGCCAGCACCGGGATGAAGTCTGCCAGCGTCGACGCCTGGACCAGATAGCTGGCTCCGGCGCCGTTGTAGCCGCCCGCGCTCGTCCCCGAGGACCAGTTGACCGTCACGGAGCCGGCATGCACGGCCCCGTACACCGGCGTCCCGCCGCTGGGAAGGGTCGCCACGGCCAACGTATAGGTCGAGAACGCTAGGGTCTCCGCGGTCTCGGCCCCGACGAGGTTGCGCGCCTTCGCCTTGAAGGTGTAGAGCGTGTTCGGGGTGAGGGCCGAGAACGTGGAGGCCACGCCCGGGTCGAACGCGTCGAGGTTCGGCAACGTCGAGCCGTCATAGCCCGCTCGGGCAGATGCTGCGTCCGCGCGCGGACTTCAGCGCGGCCGCCCTCAGAGGGCGCATCTACGCGGTCGCGGGCTA
>SCTT01000566.1 GCA_004322435.1 bacterium | reverse complement strand
CACGAACTCCGCGCTCCGGTGGCGGCGCATCGCGGCCTGGAAGCGCGCGGGCCCGGCGCCGAAGAGCGGGTCTTCGCGCACGATGGCGGGGAGCGCGCTCCAAAGCGCCAGACGCGCCGAGTCGGAGCGGCCCGCGGCGCGGCCCGCGCCCCAGAGGCCGATTCCCGCGACCAAGGCCGCGGCGGCGAGCACGGCGCGCCGCGTGCCCGGCCTTTCCCTAAACTCGAGCGCCGCCCACACGGCGGCGCCGGCCCCGGCGGCGAGAAAGGCGCCGCGCGAACCGCTGGCCGCCGTCCCGGCCAGCGCGGCGAGCGCCCCCGCGCGGCCTAGCCAGCGTCGGCGGGAAGAGGGCGCCCGTGCCGCGGCCAACGCCGCGGGGACAGCCGCGGCGAGCACCGCGCCGAGGAGGACGGGGTCGCCCATCGTCGAGCCGGCCCGGCCGGTGACCAGGGGACGCAGGCCGAGGACGCGCTCGGAGCCGAAGGCTTGCAGGACCGCGACGGCGCCGACCGCGAGCGCGCTCCACACCAGCGCGTCCGGCAGGGCCTCCGGCCGCTCCGGAAGGTCCGACCCGGCGGCGGCCCGGAAGGCCAGCGCGCAGAGCAGGAAGGCGAACAGACCCTCCGCGTAGAGGCTGTAGACGCCCACGACGCCGAGGAAGCGGTCCGGGCTCGCCGCCAGGGCCGCCGCGAAGGCCAGGGCCGCCGCCGCCAACGGGCGGTCGAGCGGGGTGGAGCGGGCGACCGCCTCGCCGCGGGACGCCGCTCGGGCCAGGGCCGCCCACGCCGCCGCGACGCCCAAGGCCAGGACGGCCAGCTTCGGCAGGCCGTAGCCTTCAGACAAGGACGGCGCGTAGGCCAGAAAGGACCCGGCGATCCCGAAACGCAGCGCCCGGCCGGCCCAAGGTCCCATCGGCGGCGATTATAACTTTAACGCCCGACGCTCACGGGACCGTGGCCGTCACCGTCACGACGACGTCCTGCTGGGCCTGGGTGGTGCTGAGCGTGGGCATCCCGAGGAGCAGCCAGAGCGTGCGCGAGTCGGTCGGCCGCACGACGCGGCAGTCCTGGTCGCCCACGAACTTGCCGCCCAGGCATACGGTGTTCGCGTCGTCGAGGAGGTCCGAGGCGGTGAAGTCGCCGACCGCGGGTTGGGCCGAGTTGAACAGGGCCTTCACCGAGAACTGGTCGAGCCCGGGAGACGCGCCGATGACCCAGGGGCTGCCCACGGTGACGGTGCCGGCCTTGAGGTCGAAGGTCGTCCCGATGTTCCCGGTGCTCGTCACCACCACGCCGGTCGTCACCAGGTAGTCCTGGTTGAGGGCCACCGAGCCCTCGTCCACGAGCGAACCGCCGAGCAGCACCCCGTAGTCGGCCGCCTGGACCGTGGACAGCACCGTGGAGTAAGGGATGTTCGTCGTCGCGACCGTGTCCGGCGAGGCGACGGTGACGTCGGTCGCCGCCGCCAGGGTGCCCCCGACCGTGTTGCCCAGCGGGACGGCGGGGATGAGGGTGTAGACGAGGAAGTACGTCTTGGGCGTCGCGGACAAGGTCTGCGCCGGGGTCAACGTGATGTTGACCGCGCCGCCGGCCGGGTAGACCCCGCTCCCGAGCTGGTCGTCGTTGTTGTCGTAATAGCCGTTCCCGTCGGCGTCGTAGTAAATCTTCACGGCGCTGATGCTCGTGCGGACGATGCTCCCGCTCTTCGTCGCCCGGATGGCCGTCATGGACGCGTTGTTGCCGTTCGTGACGGCCGAGAGCTTCATGACGGCGTAGTCGGCCCCCTGGCCGATGGGCACCGGCATCACCGAGGTCGGGGTGACGGTGACGACGTCCGGCGCGGCCACCGTGGAGGCGGTCGCGCTCAGCGGGAAGGTCGCCGACGCGGGGTCCGGCGCGCTGAAGGTGAGATGTCCCGAGTGGTGGATCTGGACGCCCGTCGTGTTGCCGATGGTCGCCGCGACGTTCACGACCAGGACGACGAAGTAGTCCTTTGCCGTGCCGTCGATGATCTGCGCCGCCGAGAGGGTGATGGCGGCGGAGCCGCCGGTGAAGGTCGTCGTCAGGGGAGAAACGAGCGTGTCCAGGCCCGCGTCGAAGGTCCCGTCGCCGTCGTCGAGGTAGATGCGCACGCTGTCGAGGGAGGCCGGGGCGAGGTTGCCGACGGTCGAGACCGTGACGGCCGTCCAGGTCGAGGCGTCGAGCGGCGTGAACATAGAGAGCTTCAGGCACGCGTGCGTCTCGCCCTGGCCGACCTGCCCGCCGCCCAGGTCGGTGACCGTGATGACGACGTCGTCGCCCAGGTCCGTCAGCGTCGAGTTGCCCGAGGAGGCGGGGAAGTTCGCGGCGGAGACCAGGTCCGGCGCCGTCACCGTGAGCTTCCCGGGCGACGGGAAGGTCGCGCCGACGGTCCCGCCGACCGTGCCCGTCGAGATGAGGCCGTACACGACGAAGTAGACTTTCGGGGTCGTCGTGATGGTCTGGGCCGCCGACAGCGTGATGTCCGCGGCGCCGTCCGTGAAGGTCGTCACCGCCGGAGAGATCAGGGTGTCGGAGGCCGGTTCGAAGGTGCCGTTCGCGTTCGCGTCCAAATAGACCGTGACGCTCGAGACCAAGACGGGGTCGAGCGTGCCGGTGGTCGACACCTGCAGGGCCGTCCACGAGGCCGTCTCCTGGTTCGTCACGAGCGAGAACTTCTCGACCGCGTAGGCGGCCCCCTGCGCGACGCTGCCGGGCGCCAAGGCGGTGGGGGTCACCGTGATAGTGTCGGCGGCGTCGGTGACCGTCGAGTTGCCCGAGGAGGCGGGGAGGTTCGTGGAGGCCACCGAGTCCGTCCCGCTGACCGTCAGCGCGGCGGCGTTGGCGACCTGGGAGCCTACGGTGTCCCCGACCGTCGCGAGCACGTTGAGCGTGTAGACGACGAAGTAGACCGAGGCGGAGGTGGTGATGGTCTGCGGGGTGTCCAGCGTGATGCTCGCGGTCCCGCCCGAGAAGGTCGTCACGCCGGGAGAGATCAGCGTGTCGCCCCCGTCGTAGGAGCCGTCCCCGTCGTCCAGGTAGACCTTGACGGTGTCGATGCCGGAGTCGGCCAAGGTGCCCGTCTTCGTGACCGTCAGCGCGCTCCACACGGTGAAGTCCTGGTTCACCGCCAAGGACAGCTTCTGGGTCGCGTAGTCCGCGGACTGGGCGGCGCTGCCCGGAGAGAGGGCGGTCGGCGTGACCGTCAAGGTGTCGGCGACGTCGGTGACCGTCGCGTTCGAGGAAGCCAGCGGGAAGTTGGTCGTCGCGACGACGTCCGGGCTCGTCAACGTCAGGTGGGAGTTCGCGGTCACCTCGGCGCCGATGGTGGCTCCCGGCAACGGGAAGCTGGCCAGCGAGTAGACGACGAAGTAGACCTTCGGGGTCGTGGTGAGGGTCTGGGCGGCCGACAGCGTGATGTTGACGGCCCCGGCGGTGAAGGTGTTGGCGGCGGGGCTGATCAAGGTGTCCGAGCCGGCCTCGAAGGTGTTGTTGGCGTTCGCGTCCAGGTAGATTTTGACCGTGGATACCCCGGAGTCGGCCAACGTGCCCTTCTTCGTCACCGTCACGGCCGTCCACTCCGCCGAGGCCGTGTCGGTCACCAGCGACATCCGCATCATCGCGGTGTCGGCCGCGGCTTGGGCGAGGGTGCCGGGCGCCATGTCCACGCGCGAGGCGGTCACCGTCTGGCCCTGCGCGATGACGCTCGCGAGGTTCGAGGACACCGGGAAGTTCGTGACCGACACGGTGTCGACGCCGCTCAGCGTGAACTTCGGGGCGACGTGGATCTGGACCCCGGTCGTATCGCCGGGGTTCGCGGAGCCCGCGAGCGCGTAGACGACGAAGTAGTTCTGAGCGCTCGTGGTGATGGTCTCGGCGGCGTCCAGAGTGATGTCCGCCGACCCGCTCGTGAAGGTCGTCACGCCGGGCGAGATGAGGGTGTCCTCGCCGCCGTAGGTGCCGTTGCCGGTGTCCTTGTAGATTTTGACGGTGGTGATGCTCCCGGGCGCGAGCGAGCCCTTGGTCGAGATCTGGACCGCGGTCCACACCGCCTCGTCGCCGCCGGTCGCCAGGGAGAACTTCTCGGCGGCGAACTCGGTCCCTTGGACGACGCTGCCGGGCGAGAGCCCCGCGGGGGTGACGGTGACGGTGTCGGCCACGTCGAGCACCGAGGTCAGGCCCGAGGCGATGGGGAAGTTCGTCGTGCGCACGACGTCCGGCGAGCCCAAAGTCAGGTCCGACGTCGCCGTCACCGTGGCCCCCACGACCGTCCCGGGCGCGGCGGTGGCCGTCAGCGTGTAGACGAGGAAGTAGTTCGTCGAGGCCGTCATCAGCGTGGCGACCGGGGACACCGAGACGTTGGCCGTGCCCCCCGAGAACGTCGCCGGGCCGCCCACGAGCGTGTCCGTCCCGGCGTCGTAGGTGCCGTTGGCGTTCGTGTCCCGGTAGAGGTTCACCGCGCTCACCCCGGAGTCGGCCAGGTTGCCGGACTTCGTCACCGTCAGCGCCGAGAGCTGGGCGTCCTGCTGGTCCGTCACCATCGCGAGGCGCAGGACGGAGAACGAGGTCCCCTGGTTGGCGCTGGCCGGGGCCTGGCTCGTCGGAGTGACGGTGACGGTGTCGGGGCCGTCGACGACCGTGGTGTTTCCCGAGGAGTTCGGGAAGTTCGTGGTCGTCACCGTGTCCGGGTTCGAGAGCGTCAGCGCGCCCTGGCTGTGGAGCGTGACGCCGATGGTCGAGTTGATGGTGGCCGAGGAGACGAGGTCCAGGACCACGAAGTAGGTCTGCCCCGCGGTGGTCAGGGTCTGGGGGGAGGCCAGACGCAGGTCGGCGTTGCCCACCGCGTTGAAAGAGTTGGTCGAATAGGAGACCAACGTGTCCTCCGCGCCGAAAGTGCCGTTGCCGGTGTCGAGATAGAGCGTGACGCTCGAGACCAAGATGGGGTTCAAGGTGCCGGTGGTGGAGACCCGCACCGAGGTCATCAGCGCGCTGTTGCGGTTCGTGCCGAGCTCGAGCTTCAGCGCCGCGAAGGCGGAGTTCTGCTCGGCCGTGCCCGGGATGACGGCCGTCGGCGTCGAGGTCACCTGGTCGATGGTCTTGTAGGCGACCGTCACGGTCATCGTGTCGAAGTTGAGCTGGTGGGCGGTGGTGTTGGCGTCGCGGATCATGGCGCCCCAGTTGGCGCTCTCGAGCTCGGCCTCGGTCCAGCCCGTGGCCCACAGCGCCGTCGGGGTGCTGATGGCG
>SCTT01000007.1 GCA_004322435.1 bacterium | reverse complement strand
CTAGCGACCCGCAGCGAGGCCCTCTATGAGAAGGCCGCCGAGCTCTGCGTCGTCTACGAGGGCCTGCACACCTACGGCGGCCTGGCGGGCCGGGACTTGGAGGCCATGGCCGTCGGGGTGGGGGAGATGGTCCAAGACGAGTGGGTCGCCCATCGGGTCGCCCAGGTGCGCTATCTGGGCGAGCGCCTCGAGGCGGCCGGCATCCCCATCGTGAAGCCCGTGGGCGGGCACGGCGTGTTCGTCGACGCGACGGCCTTCTTGCCCCACCTGGGTCCGGAGGACCTCCGGGCGCAGGCGCTGGCCGCCTGGATCTACGAGGACTCGGGCGTGCGCGGGATGGAGCGCGGCATCGTCAGCGCGGGGCGCGACAAGGACGGCTCGGACCACCATGTGGAGCTCGAGCTCGTCCGCCTGACCTTGCCGCGGCGCGTCTACACCCAGACCCACCTCGACTACGTCGCGCGCGGGGTCGCGCAGACCTGGGCGCGGCGCAAGGAGCTGCCCGGCCTGCGGTTCGTCAAGGAACCCAAGGTGCTGCGCTTCTTCCAGGCGCGCTTCACCCCGGCGCCGGTCCCGGCGAAGGTCCCGTGAGCGTGAGCGCCCCGGCCCTGCGGGTGGCCTTGGTCGGACGGCCCAACGTGGGCAAGTCCGTCCTCTTCCACGCGCTGACGGGGCGCTACGCGGCGGTGTCGAACTACTCGGGGACCACTTTGGACCTGCGCACCGCGCCGGGCGAGGGCGGCCTCGAGGTCACGGACACCCCGGGCCTGTTCTCGCTCGAGTCCCGCTCGGACGACGAGGCGGTCACGCGGGCGCTGTTGGCGGGCGGCGGAGCCGACGTGCTGGTCCAGGTCGGCAACGCCTGCGACCCGGAGGGCGCCCTGTCGATGGCCTTCGACCTGGCCCGGCTGGGCCTGCCGACCGTGCTCGTCCTCAACATGGCCGACGAGGCCGAGGCCCGCGGCATCGTCGTGGACGCGCCCGCGCTGTCGAAGGCCCTCGGGGTCCCGGTCGTCGTCGCGGCGGCGACCTCCGGGCGCGGGGTCGAGAACCTCAAGGCGACGCTGCGCGCGGCGGCGCCGCTGCGCCCGCCGCCGCTGCCGACGGAATTGGAGGCCGCCGTGGACCGCCTCGCCCGGAGGCTGCCGTCCTCGCAGCGGGACCGCGCGCTGTGGCTCTTCACGGCCGACGCCGTCGAGCGCCCGGAGCCCGCCGAGCGCGAGCGCGGCCGCTTCTCCCGCCGCCCCTCCTTCCTGTACATGCAGGCGGCGCGGGAGCGGGCCGCCGAGCTGGCCGCGCTGTGCGTGCGGCGGGGCGAGGGCCGGGACGGCGGCGGCTGGCTCGAGGCCTTCGGCCGCTGGTCGCTCCACCCTTGGGTCGGCCCGGCCGTCTCGCTCTTGGTGATGGCGGCCCTCTACGAGTTCGTCGGCGTGTTCGGCGCGCAGACCTGCGTCGAGTTCCTCGAGGACCGGGTCTTCGGGGCGGGCCTCATCCCCTACGCGACGCGCGCCGTGGAGGCCGTCGTGCCCTGGGCGTTCGCGCGCGAGGCCCTGGTCGGGAAATACGGCGCGGTCAGCATGGCGCTGACGTACGCCTTCGCCCTCATCTTGCCCATCGTCACCACCTTCTTCGTGGCCTTCAGCGTCCTCGAGGACTCGGGCTACCTGCCCCGCTTCTCGGTCGTGACCGACCGCCTGTTCCGGGCGGCCGGCCTCAACGGCAAGTCGCTCCTGCCGGTCCTCTTGGGCCTCGGCTGCGGCACGATGGCCATCGTGACGACGCGCATCCTCGAGACCCGCCGCGAGCGCGTGCTGGTCTCCTTCCTCTTGACCTTGATGGTCCCCTGCTCGGCCCAGCTCGGCGTCATCTTGGGGATGGCCGGGGCCTCGGCCCCCGTGGTCGGGTGGGTCTGGATGGGGGTCATGGCGGCCACGGTGACCGGCGTGGGCTGGCTGGCGGCGCGGGTGATGCCGGGGGCGGCGCCGCGCTTCGTCATCGACATCCCGCCGATGCGCGCGCCGCAGGCCGGCAACGTCGCGCGCAAGGTCGCCTCGCGCCTCAAGTGGTATCTGATGGAGATCGTCCCGATGTTCGTGCTCGCCACCTTCGTGCTGTTCGTCCTCGACAAGACCGGCGGCCTGGCCGCCCTCGAGCGCCTGGGGGCCCCGCTCGTGCAGGGCTGGCTGGGCCTGCCCAAGGAGGCGACCGGCGCCTTCCTGACCGGGTTTTTGCGCCGCGACTACGGCGCGGCGGGCCTCTTCCAGCTCCACCGCGACGGGCTGCTCTCGCCGCGCCAGGTGGCGGTGAGCCTGGTGACCATCACGCTGTTCATGCCCTGCTTCGCCCAGTGGCTGATGAGCCTGCGCGAGCACGGCGTGAAGGTCGCCGCGGTGACGACGGCTTTGGTGTCGGCGTACGCATTGGGCGCGGCCGGAGCCGTCAGCTGGGCCTGGAGGTGGCTGTCATGAACGAAGCGCACCGGTTTCCGCTGCCCACCCCCGAGGTGGAGGAGCGCGAGGAGGCCCTCGCGAAGCGTTGGCTCGAGCGCGAGGAGGGCGGCGGCGGCGCCCCGCTCTCGGGCGAGGACGAGGCGCGCGCGCGCGGCGTCGTGCGCCGGCTGCGCCTCGCCGAGCGCCTGCTCACCGACGTCCTGGACCTCCGCGAGGCGGAGATCGCCGAGGACGCCTGCCGCATGGAGCATGTCTTGAGCGCGGGCACCTCCGACGCCATCTGCACCCTGCTCGGCCACCCGCGCACCTGCCCGCACGGGAAGGCGGTGCCGCCGGGCGCCTGCTGCGAGGGCCACCGCGACACCGCCCGGGCGCTGCTGTTGCCGCTCGACCGCATGGGCGCGGGCGAGGAGGGCCGCGTGGCCTATCTGCTCAGCCCCGACTCCCCCGACGCCCAGCGCCTTCTGAGCATGGGCCTCGTCCCCGGCTCGCCGGTACGCCTCGAGCAGAGCCGTCCCGCCTTCGTCGTGAGCGTCGGCGCCAACACGGTGGCGATGGAGGCGGCGGTGGCCGCCGGCATCGTGGTGCGCGTCGGGCGCGGGGGGCGGGCATGAACGGCGATGTGAGGCTGTTGGGTCTCTCCAAGTCGGCGCGCTACGCGCTGATGGGGCTCGTGCATCTCGCCGCGCGGCCGCAGGAAGGGCTGGTCCTCGTCGAGGCCGCCGCGCGCGCGCTGGAGCTCCCGCCGAGCTACCTGGCCAAGCTCTTCCAGCGCATGGCCCGCAAAGGCCTGCTGACCTCGCACCGGGGCCCGCGGGGCGGCTACGCGCTGGCCCGCGCGCCCGAGGACATCACCTTGGCCGACGTCGTCGCGGCCACGCAGGAGCCCGCGGCGGGCAAGCGCGAGTGCCTGCTCGAGCCCCGCGGCTGCACCGGCGCCAAGGTCTGCTCCATCCACGAGGACGTGCTCGCGGCCGAACGCCGCATCCAGGACGCGCTGTCGCGCATCACGTTGGCGCAGGCGGCGCGGACGCAACCGGAGGTCAACCATGCTGCCTAACGTCGGAATGGGCGAGATGCTCATCATCGGGGTCGTGGGTCTCTTGCTGTTCGGGGCCAACCGCATCCCGGAAGTGGCCCGCTCCTTGGGCCGGTCGGTCAACGCGTTCAAGTCGGGCCTCAAGGAAGGCCTGGAGCCCGACGAGAAGCCGTGACCCCGTTTGAGGAGGCCCTCGCCGCCGTGACGGCCGCCGCGCGCCCCTTGGGCGCGGAGGACGTCCTGGTCGCGCGCGCCCTCGGAAGGGTCCTGGCGGAGGACCTCTCCGCCCGCGAGGACCTGCCGTCCTTCGACAACTCGGCGATGGACGGCTACGCGGTGCGCGAACGGGACCTGACCGGGGCTTCGAAGACGGCGCCCAAGTCCCTGCGCGTGCTCGACACCGTGCGCGCGGGGGCCAGCCCGGCCCAGAGCGTCGAGCCGGGGACGGCCGTCCCCATCATGACGGGCGCGCCGCTGCCGCCGGGCGCCGACGCGATCGTCATGAGAGAATGCGCGCAGCGCGTCAACGGGACCGTGTCGGTCCTCGTCGCGCCGATGCCGGGCGAGCATGTGCGCCGCGCCGGCGAGGACGTGCGGCGCGGGGACCCGCTCTTGGCCGCCGGGACCACCTTGCGCGCCTACGAGGTGGCGCTTCTGTGCGCGCAGGGCTTCGGCACCGTCCGCGCGGTGCGCCGTCCGCGCGCGGCCGTCCTGCCCACCGGCGACGAGCTGGGGGGCGCCCTGCGCGACTCAAACGGCCCCGCCCTCGCCGCGCTTCTCGGGCGCTGGGGGGCCGACGCGCGCGCGCTGCCCCCGGCCCGCGACGAGGCGGCCGCGCTCGGCGACGCGCTTGCGGCCGCCCTCGAGGGCACCGACCTCCTCGTCGTCACGGGCGGCGTCTCGGCGGGGGACTTCGACCTCACGCGCCCGGCCCTGGAGGCCTTGGGGGTCCAGGTCGTCTTCCACAAGGTCGCGATGAAGCCGGGCAAGCCGCTTTTGTTCGGGACCCTCGGCCGGACGCTCGTGTTCGGCCTTCCGGGGAACCCCGTGGCGGCGCTCTTATGCGCCGAGGAGTTCGTCCGCCCCGCCCTCGAGGGCCTTCAGGGGCGAGAAGGCGTCCCGCCGAGCTACCATCTGCGCGGCGTGCTGACCGACCCCTATCCGGGCGCCAAGGGCCGGCGCCAATACCTCTACTGCTCCTGCCGCCGCGAGGACGGCCGCTTCCTCTTGACCCCCATCCGCCCCCAGGGC
>SCTT01000565.1 GCA_004322435.1 bacterium | reverse complement strand
TGGGGCTCGCGCACCGGGCTGAACGGGGGCTGGACGACCCAGCCCTTCTTGCGCGCGGCCGCGGCGTCGGGGCCGTCGGCCGGGGCGACGAGGACCCGCAGGCCCTCGCCGTCGTCGGTGTCGAGGAGCGGCGCTTCCTCCGGGCGGGCGACGGCCAGCGCCGGCGGCCGCCCGAGGAACATCGTCACCGCCTCGGCGAGGCCGTGGGCCTCCGGGACGGGGTTCAGCGTCTCCTCGGTCAGCGTCCCGTTCGAGATCTTGCTGCGCACGGCCACGACCCGGCTCGGGTGCAGCCCATAGAGCCGCGCGGCCTCGGTCGCGGAGTACTGCCCCGACAGGCTGAACGCCCAGACGTCGAAGCCGCGGGCCAGGAGCTTCTGGGCGAGGTCGCGCATCTCGGGGATGACGCGCAGCGCGGGCCGCGCCTCGGCCGGGGACGGGTCGTCGGGGGAGTCCCCCACCGGCTCCGGGGCGACCGGCCGGCGCAGGCCCTCGGCCACGGCCTCGCGCGCGAGCCGCTGGAGCTGGGCCTCCTCGAGGCCTTTGTAGAGCGTCACGCGCCAGCGCGCGCACGTGCGCCGGCCGGCGTCGGCGCAGAGACGGTCGTAGGCCCGGTGCAGCGTCTTCCGATAGAGGAGGTAGTTGGGGTCCTTGGGCCACACCGCGCGCGGCTGGTCCTTGAAGGACAGCCAGCCCGCGCGCACCGAGGCGGCGCCGTACTGCGGGGGCAAGAGCTTCCAGAACGCGTCGTCGAAGGCGTAGGCCGCCTGGGCGGTCATCTTCGCGAAGAGCGCGTCGCCGGGCGAGCCGGTCAGCGCGCAGCCGTCGAGCATCAGCACGGCGACCGGGGGGTCGGCCCGGGAATAGCCGGTCGTCCCCTCGCCGAGGTACTCGAGCAGCCGCTCGAGGGAGTCCGCCGCGTCGGGGGCCCAGCGCCCGGGGGCCAAGCGCCGCGGCCAGAGGACGGCCGTGGGGTCGGTGGGCCGCGGGGCCTCGGGCGGGCGGCGGCGGTGGCGCGCCGGTCGCGACGGGCGCGGAGTCTTGGCCGCGGCGGCGGGCGCGGGGCGCCGCTTCTTCTTGGCCGCGGGCTTCGCCGGCGCGGCGGCCGAGAGCGGCGCGAGGGCGAGGAGGAGGGCCGCCAGGGGCGCGAGCATCCCGTCAGTCTAAAAAATTCCCGCGCTCTCCGTCGGTATTTCCTTGGTCCTCCGACGGTGATTTGATATCATTGCCTTCTTAAAACTCCGGACCGACCGACGCTCCGCCGACGTGCGCGCGGCCCGCGGGACGGACGGACATGAGAGGTTGTGCGATGCCCAAGAAGTCAGACCTGCTGCGCGACGTCGTCGAACACGTGGACATCACGAAGTTCAACGCCGTCCCCCTGATGCAGGCATACTCGAAGATGGCCTTCTCCGCCCGTGACCTGGCGCGCGCGTCCGACATCTATGACCGCATGCTCGGCGACAAGGACTGCTCGGTCATCCTGTGCCTGGCGGGGTCCTTGATCTCGGCGGGACTCAAGCGCGTCGTCTACGACCTCGTCTCCAACAACATGGTGGACGCGATCGTCTCGACGGGCGCCAACATCGTGGACCAGGACTTCTTCGAAGCCCTGGGCTTCTCGCACTACCAGGGCACGAAGTGGGTGGACGACAAGGCCCTGCGCGACGCGCGCGTCGACCGCATCTACGACACGTTCATCGACGAAGACGAGCTCGGCCGCTGCGACAACACGCTCTCGAAGATCGCCGGCGGGCTCGAGCCCGGCGCCTACTCCTCGCGCCAGTTCATCGACGAGATGGGCAAGTACCTGGTGAAGAACTCGAAGGTCAAGGACTCGATCGTCATGGAGTGCTTCAAGAAGAAGGTCCCCATCTTCGTCCCGGCCTTCTCCGACTGCTCGGCGGGCTTCGGCCTCCTGCACCACCAGTGGCACAACCCCGAGGCGCACGTGAAGATCGACTCGGTCCGCGACTTCCGCGAGCTCGTCCGCATCAAGCTGGCCTCGAAGGACACGGGCCTGTTGATGATCGGCGGCGGCGTGCCGAAGAACTTCGCCCAGGACATCACCGTCGGCGCCGAGATGCTCGGCCTCGACGTCAAGATGCACAAGTACGCCGTGCAGATCACCGTGGCCGACGAGCGCGACGGCGCGCTCTCCGGCTCGACCTTGCGCGAGGCGTGCTCGTGGGGCAAGGTCGACGTGCTCTGGGAGCAGATGGTCTACTCCGAGGCCTCGATGTCCTTCCCGCTCTTGGCCTCCCACGCCTACCACAAGGGTTCGTGGAAGGCCCGCAAGGGCTTTAAGTGGTCGGCCCTGCTCGACGACGCGAAGGCCAAGATCCCCCAGGCCCTGGCCTAAAGGCCGCGAAGGCGCCGGCGGGGTTCGCCCTGCCGGCGCCTTCTATTTTAGAATCCCCCCATGCCCCTAGACTTCGACCCCGACGGAGCCGCCGACTCGGACGCCGGCGTGTTCGGACTGCCCTTCAGCGAAGCGGAGTCGGCCCTGGTCCTGCTCCCCGTGCCCTGGGAGGTCACGACCTCCTACGGCGCCGGCACTTCCGAAGGCCCGGGCGCCATCTTGGCCGCCAGCGGCCAGATCGACCTCTACGACGACCAGGTGCAAGACCCCTGGCGCTCGGGCATCCACATGCGCGCCGAATCCCCCCGCATCCGGGCGATGAACCGCAAGGGCAAGGCGGCCGCGCAGAAGGTCATCTCGGCCGGCGGCGTCGCGGACACCCCGGCCCTGAAGAAGGCGCTGGCCGAGGCCAACCGCTTGGGCGGCGAGCTCAACACCTGGGTCCGAGCCGAGTGCGCGGGCCTGATGGCGGCGGGGAAGGTCGTCGGCGTCGTCGGGGGCGACCATTCGGTCCCCTATGGTGCTTTTCAGGCCGCGGCGGCCGCCCATGGCTCCTTCGGGCTCCTCCATTTCGACGCCCATTCGGACACCCGGGACGCCTACGAGGGCTTCGCCTGGTCGCACGCCTCCATCATGCGCAACGCCCTGCGGGACATCCCGCAGATCTCCCGCATCGTCCAGGTCGGCATCCGCGACTACTGCCGCCAGGAGGCGGAGTTCGTGGCGGCGCTGGGCCCGCGGGCCAAGGTGTTCCCCGGGCGGGAGTTCTCCCGGGCGCGCTTCGCGGGCAAGACTTTCGACGAGACGGCCGCCGAGGTCGTGGACGCTTTGCCGGAGAAGGTCTGGGTCACCTTCGACGTGGACGGCCTCGACCCCAAGCTCTGCCCGCACACCGGGACGCCCGTCCCGGGCGGCCTCGAATTCGACGAGGCCGACCGCATTTTGGGGCTCGTGGCCCGCTCGGGCCGGACCATCTTGGGCTTCGACCTAGTCGAGGTCGCCCCCGCCCCCGGCGGCAAGGACGAGTGGGACGCGAACGTCGGGATGCGCCTCTTGTTCCGGCTGGCCGCGTGGACGCTGCGTAGCCGGGGCCTGGCGCAAGACCGCTAGCCGGGGGGCTTCCCCCCCTCTAATTCACCAGGACGCCGGCCACGGTGGCCGTCATGAACGTCGCGATGGCGCCGGTGACCATGGCCTTGAGGCCGAGCTTCGCCAAGTCGTGGCGCCGCGTCGGGGCGATCCCAGAGATGCCGCCGATCTGGATGGCGATCGAGGAGAAGTTCGCGAAGCCCGAGAGCGCGTAGCTGGCGATCACGACCGAGCGGTAGGAGAGCTCGCCTTTGGCCATCATGTCGGCCATCTGCAGGTAGGCGACGAACTCGTTGATGACGGTCTTGACGCCGATGAGGCGGCCCACCGACCAGCACTCGGCGGCCGGCACGCCCATCACCCACGCGAGCGGCCAGCCGGCCAGGGCCATCACCTGCTCGAGGGAGACGACGGGCAGGTGGAGGATGCGGCAGGAGCCTTGGAGCATGGCGTTCACCATCGCGATGAGGGCGATGAAGGCCAAGAGCATCGCCGCGACGTTGAAGGCCAAGGTCAGGCCCTCCGAGGCCCCGCGGGCGGCCGCGTCGATGACGTTGGCGTCGATCTTCTCGTTGACCATCTTGACGTGGGCGCCGGTCAGCGGCTTCTCGGTCTCGGGGATGACGATCTTGGCGCAGGCCAGGGCGGCCGGCGCGGACATCACCGACTGGGCGATGAGGTGGCCGGCGATGTCGGGGAAGTGGGAGTGGAGCATGCCGACGTAGGCCGCGAGGACGCCGCCGGCGGTGTTGGCGAAGCCGCCGGCCATCACGGCCAGGAGCTCGGACTGGGTCATGTCCTTGACGTAGGGCTTGACGACCAGCGGCGCCTCGGTCTGGCCGACGAAGATGTTGGCCGCCGTCGAGAGGGTCTCGGCGCCCGAGCACTTCATCGAATGCTGCATCACCCAGGCGAAGGCGTTGACCACCCACTGCATCAGTCCCACGTAGTACCCGACGGTCATCAAGGACGAGAAGAAGATGATGGTGGGCAGCACGTTGAAGGTGAAGTTGACGAACCCCCCCTCGACCTTGCCGCTCAAAAACGAGCGGAAGAGGAAGTTCGAGCCTTCCTGGGTGAAGCTCAGGAGCGCCATCGTGCCGTCGTTGAGCTTCGAGAAGAACCAGAGGCCGGGGCCGGTCTTGAGGATGAGGAGGCCGAAGGCGAACTGGAGCCCGAGGCCCCAGGCGACGAGCCGCCAGTCCACCTTCTTGCGGTTGTTCGACATGGCGAGGCACAGGCCGATGAGGACGAAGATCCCTAAAAAGGAGGTGGCGCGGTTGAGGGCGCTCTGGGGGCCGGCCTGGCGGCGCAGGGTGTCCATGCGCTCCGCGGCCGTCGGCGCGGGGGCGGCGGATTGGGCGGCCTCCCCTCCCGCGGCCGGCGCGGAGGCGGCGGGGTCGCCGGCGACGGCGTACATCGCCAGCGCTCCGAAGAGGCCGCACATCGAGAAGAAGGCCCAGGTGCGGCCGAGGAGGGAAAGTCGGGCGGTTCGGTTCATGGCCGCGATTATAGACTATTCCCCCCCGCCCGACAATGACGACAGTATAAGATTGTAAACATAACAGGACTACACCTTAACAATACTATAAGATATTAAACAATGCGTAAAATTTGATAAAAATCACCTCGAAATTGACAGCGGGCCCTGGGAGTATTACAATGTGGGCGATTCGCAGGAGCGGGTGGGCACGAGTTTTCACGTGAAAACAACATGGCAGAGATAATCGCGCTGGCAAACCAAAAGGGGGGGGTGGGAAAGACCACCACCGCCATCAACCTGGCCGCGGGGCTGGCCTGCCTGGGGCAAGACACGCTGCTGGTGGACCTCGACCCCCAGGCCAACGCGACCTCGGGGCTCGGTTTTGACAAAAACGAGGAGGCCCCCGGGGCCTATGAAAACCTCGTGGAAAAGCTCCCGGCCGAAAAAACCATCAAAGGAACCCCGGTCGAATTGCTTGACTTAATGCGTTCTAGCCCCGACCTGGTTTCGGCGGAATTGCAGTTGGCGGGGGAGTTTTCACGTGAAAACAGGCTCAAGGACTGTCTTTCCGGGGTCCGGAACGCCTATTCCTTCATCATCATCGACTGCCCGCCTTCCCTGGGCTTGCTGACCTTAAACGCCCTGGCGGCCGCGGACAAGGTCCTGGTCCCCATCCAGGGGGAGTATTATGCCCTGGAAGGCCTGGCGACATTCCTCGAAACCATCCGGGTCTGCCAAGAGCGCTTAAACGAGAACCTGGCCATCGAGGGGGCGGTCTTGACCATGTACGACCCCCGCTATACCTTGGCCCAGCAGGTGAGGGGGGAGCTCGAGAAGTTCTTCGGCGACTCCCTTTATAAGACCGCCATCCCCCGGTCGGTCCGCCTGGCCGAGGCTCCGAGCTTCGGCAAGACCATCTATCAGTATGACGCCAAGTCCAAAGGCAGCGAGTCCTATCTGGCCCTGGCCGGCGAGCTCTTGGCCCGGCGCGGCTGGAAAGGGATGCGGCTCAACTAGGGAGAGACTATGCGGAAGGCTTTGGGTCGTGGGATCAACGCTCTGCTGCCGGCGGCGCCGCTCAAGAAGCCGGCTCCGCCGGCGGACCAGCTCCCGCCGTCGCCCCTGCCGGGTGAGGACGGCCGCGACGTCCGGCGCATCCCGCTCGAGGCCATCAAGCCCAGCCGGGTCCAGCCGCGCAAGAACTTCGACCCCGAGCGGCTGAGCGAGCTGTCCCAGACCATCAAGGAGCACGGGCTGGCCCAGCCCATCGTGGTCTCTTACGACGCCATCTCGAACACCTACGAGCTCATCGCCGGCGAGCGGCGCCTGCGCGCCACCCAACTGGCCGGCCTCAAGCACATCGAGGCGGTGGTGCGCACCCCGCAGAACGAGAAGGAGCGCCTGGTCCTGGGCCTCATCGAGAACATCCAGCGCGACGACTTAAACGCCATCGAGACCGCTCTGGCCTACCGCCGGCTCATGGACGACCACGGCCTCAACCAGACCCAGCTCGTGGGCATCGTGGGCAAGTCCAAGGCCGCGGTGTCGAACACTTTGCGCCTCTTGGAGCTGCCGGACGAAATCCAGAAGGCCGTCCAGTTCGAGCGCATCACGGAAGGCCACGCGCGTGCCCTCCTCATGGTGGACGACCCCTTGGAGCGCGACAAGCTCTATAAGCTCATCGTGGAGAACCACCTCTCGGTGCGGGACGCCGAGCGCTCGGCCCAGCGCATCGTGGGGGGGGAGCCCCTGCCGGAACAAAGAGACAGGGTCAAGGCGCTTAAGGCCCCCAAGCCGGCCGACATCAAGGCCCTTGA
Organism: bacterium; assembly: GCA_004322435.1. Classification (GTDB taxonomy): domain Bacteria; phylum Elusimicrobiota; class Elusimicrobia; order UBA1565; family UBA1565; genus SCTT01. The sequence goes on along the minus strand of SCTT01000565.1, from coordinate 2,109 downwards.
GGCGCAGCTCGAGAAGGGCTTCGGCACGCGCGTCGAGATCAAGGCCCGCAAGGACATGAAGAGCGGGCGCATCGTCATCCACTTCTACAGCCTAGACGACTTCGATAGCATCTTAAAAATCATTAAAAAATAATGATAATTTCATATTTTGCCGCCGCCCTCCTGGCCGCCTCCCCGGCCCGGGCCCAGGGGTATTCGTCGGACCCCATGGCCGAGGTCGAGGAGGCCGCCGAGAAACCGGCTCCCGCGCCATCCGCGCCGCCGCGCACCTCGCGTACGGTCGGCGAGTCGGGGTCTCTCCCGGCCTATCTGTCCTTGGCCGAGACCCTCCACGACTTCGGGCGCTTCGCCGACGGCGGGGCGGACTCAAACTGGTACGTGGGCTTCAACAACGCCTGGGTCGTGAAGCTCCCCCCGGCCCCCGAGGGCCGCTGGACGCGCGCCTACATCGGCGCGAAGCTCGGCCGCGCGAAGACCGTGCCGCGCAAGGACAAGCCCTGGGAGCACCGCATCGTCCCCGGCAAGGTCTATATCGGCGTGTCCCAGCGCCCGGCCTTCTCCTCGGAGCAGAGCTTCTTTCTGGCCGACACCGCCGACATCCCGGTCGAGGCCCACGAGAGCATGTACCTGGCCGGCACCGGCGAGTCGCAGTGGTTCTGGGCCGAGGTCCCGCGCCAACTCGTCTCGACGGACCGCCCCAACTACCTCATCGTCTGGTCCCCCAACCGCGAGTTCCGCTCGGCCGACACCTCGCCCATCCTCGCCGCCGCGGACTCCTCGCGCGGGGGGGAGCCGCGCGCCTGGAACAACCACGACGTCCAGGGCGTGCCGCCGCGCCAAGAAGAGGGGACCTTGGCGGTGCCGCTGACCTTGAAGCCCGCCTTGGCCATCAAGCTGGTGCCGCCCTCCGGGGCCAAGGTGACGGTGTCGGCCTTCTCGGCCGAGACCGGCCCCGACGGCGTCGTGTCGCGCTTCTCGGCCGACGGGCGCGACGTCGAGCTGGGTTGGGTCGAGTCCTCGCAGGACCAGCTCGAATGGACCCGGGTGTCCTCCTATCGCCGATCGCCGCCCTACATGTTCCGCCTGAGCTTCGAGGCGGTCGCCGGCAAGGGCTCCTGGATGCGCGGCCGGGCCCGCGACGGCTGGGGCAACGAGGGCGCGAGCGCGCCGCTGTTCGTGCCCGGGACGGAAGGCCAATGAAGGTCGCCGTCGTCGGGGCGACCGGGATGGTCGGCCGGGTGCTCCTCGAGCGCCTCGAGCGCCGCCGGTTCCCCGTCTCGGCGCTCTTGCCGTTCAGCTCCGGGCGCGCCAAGGCCAGCGTCCCTTTTAAAGGGCGTCCCGTCGCCGCCCCGGGCGTCACCGCCGCGGCGCTGCGCTCGGCCGACCTGGTCTTTCTCGTCTCCTCAGACGAAGTCTCGAAGCGCTGGGGCAAGGACCTGGCCGCCCGCGGGATCTGGGTCATCGACGACTCCTCGGCGTTTCGCCTCGACCCCTCCGTGCCGCTCGTCATCCCCGAGGTGAACGCCTCCGCCCTTCGTCCGAACCGACGCCTCATCGCCGGCCCCAACTGCACCATCTCGGGGCTGGCCGTGGCCGCCGCCGCGGTGCACCGCAGGGCCGGCGTGGTCCGGGTGCGCATGGCCTCCTACCAGGCCGTCTCGGGCGCCGGCCGCGAGGCCCTTTTGGAGTTCTACGGCCAGACGCGCCGCGCCGCGCGCGCCCTCTCGGACCGGGACTTCCTGCGCCCTCTCCCGGGCGAAAGCGCCTCCGCTCTGCCCGCCCCCATCGCCTTCAACGTCTTCCCGCAGGTGGGGGGCTTCAACGACGACGGCGAGTGCTCGGAAGAGGTCAAGGTCCGGGCCGAGCTCCGGAAGATCTGGTCCGCGCCGGGGCTGGCCCTGTCGGCCACCACGGTGCGGGTGCCCGTCGTGCGCGGCCACAGCGTGGCCGCCTGGCTCGAGCTTGCGCGCCCGCTCACGCCCCGCGCCGCCGCCGCCCTGCGCGCCCCCGGCGCGGCCGTCTGGCCTCAGGGGACCTACCCCACACCGCGAGCTCCTTCGCGGTCGCCCCGCGGCGCCAGCGCGCGGCGTGCACCGCGTCTGTGCCGCC
>SCTT01000564.1 GCA_004322435.1 bacterium | reverse complement strand
GCCGCGGCGTCGGCCGTCCTGCCCGAGCCCTGGGTGCTGGCCTTCGAGGCCCGGGCCTGGACGACCTTCACGCCCGCCCACCTTTCGCACGCCTTGGAGCTGCACGAGCGCGCGCTCGCCGCCGCGCCGCGCCTGGCGTGGGTGCGCGCCTGGAAGGGCGAGGTCTTGCGGCGCCTCAAGCGCTGGGACGAGGCCGTCGCCGAGCTCACCTGGGCCGCCGAGAACGGCGCGCCGGTCGGCTGGACGGTGACGGTGCTGGCCGAGACCGAGCGCAAGCGCGAGAACTTCGCGCGCGCCGAAGAGCTGTTGGCCTTCGCGGAACGCGCCGACGCCCGCTGGCCCTGGGTGCACGTGACGCGCAGCGAGCTCGCGCGCAAGCGCCGGCGCTATGAAGAGGCCATCGTCTGCCTGACGCGCGCCGTGAAGGCCTCGGGCGGGGCGGCCTGGGCCTACGCGCTCTTGGGCCGCGCGCAGGCCGTGTACCGCTATAAGAAGGAAGGCCTGGCGAACCTGGACCGCGCGCTGCGCCTGGACCCGTTGATGGGCTGGGCCTGGGGCTGGCGCGGCGAGGTCCGCCGCCGCTTCGGGCGGCTCAAGGAGGCGCGCGCGGATTTCGACCGTTCCCTGGCGCTCGACCCGGATTACGCCTGGGCCTGGGCCTGGCGCGGCGGGGTGCGGCGCCTGTTGGGCGACCTTCCCGGCTCGCTCGCCGACCTCACCGAGGCCGTGCGCCTGCAGGAGAACTACCCCTGGGCTTTCGCGGAGCGCTCGCGCGTGCGCCGAGAGGTCGGGGACTTGCCGGGCGCGATGGCGGACCTGGCCGTGGCCATCCGCGGCGACGCGAAATACCGCTGGGCGGAGCATCCCTCCCGCGCCGTCGCCGCCGCGGTCCCGCTCGAGCGCCGCGTCGCGCGGCATCCCAAGGACGGCGCGGCCTGGGCGTGGCTCGGGCAGGCGCGCGCGGACGCCGGGGACGCGGCCTCCGGGACGGCGGCCTTGGAGCGCGCGGTGCGCCTGCTGCCTCGCGGGGAGCTGCGCGGCTGGGCGCGCGCCTGGCTCGGGGAATCGCTCTTGCGCCAGAACCGTCCGAAGGAAGCGGAGGTCGCTCTGCGGTCCGCGGTCGTCGAGGCGCCGCGCTACGCGCCGGCGCACGCTTGGCTGGGCGGCGCTCTGGCGCTGTCGGGCCGCCGTGCGGCCGCCGAGGCGGGACTCACGCGGGCGCTGGCCTTGGACGTGCGCGCGTCGTGGGCCTGGGCCTGGCGCGCCGAGCTGCGCGCCGCGCGCGGCGACAAGGCCGGCGCACGGGCGGATCTAGACGAGGCCTTGAACCTCGACCCGCGCTACGAGGACGCCAAGCGCCTCTCGGCGAGCCTGGGAGAGAAGGCTTGAGTACGCGCGCCGCGCTCGCGCGCTCGGCCTCGGCACTGGCCGCGCGGCGCTTTGAAGACGCCCTGTCGGCCGCCGACGCGGCGGTCTTGGAATCCCCGCAGGAGCCCGACGCCTGGGCGGCCCGCGGCGAGGCGAAGCGCCGCTTAAACGACCTCGAAGGCGCGCTGGCGGACCTAGACCGCGCGCTGGCGCTGGCGCCGGCCGAGCCCCGCTACCTGGGCTCCCGCGCCGAGCTCAAGCGCCGCTTGGGAGACTGGGGGGGCGCCGAGTCCGACGCGGCGGCTCTCTGTGCCGCGCTCCCCGGCGAGGGCGGCCCTTGGGCCCAGCGCGCCGAGGCCCTGCGCTGCGGAGGGAATATCAGTGAGGCCGTGGCGGCGGCCGACAAGGCGGTGCGGCTCGAGCCCTCCGCGTGGACGCGCACGGTGCGGGCGAAGTCGCTGCGCGCCGCGGGCCGGAGCGCCGAGGCGGAGCGCGAGCTTTCGCGGGCCGTCGCCGACGACCCCGCCTCCTATCTGGCGCAGGCTTGGCTGGGCGAGGCGCAGCGCGCCTTGGGGCGCGGCCCCGAGGCCTTGGCCGCCCTCGACGCCGCCCTGCGGGCCGAGCCCTCGTGCGCCTGGGCCCG
>SCTT01000062.1 GCA_004322435.1 bacterium | reverse complement strand
CTGGGGCGTCAGGCGGTAGCGCTCCTCGCCGCGCACGCGCACCTCGTAGCGGTGGCCGCCCTCGGTGAACCAGCCGCCGCGCACGCCGCCGACCATCGCGTTGACGGTCTCGCCGATGGAGTCGATGGAGACCCCGCGCGCGTAGGCTTTCCGGCGGTCCGGGATGACCCGGACCTCGGGCATGCCGGTCTTGTAGTCGGTGTCGACGTCCTGCAAGAGCGGCGACCCCTCGAGCTTCTCTTTCAGGAGCCCGCTCAACCGCGTGAGCTCCTCCCAGTCGGAGCCGCGGACCGTGAGCTCCACCGGGAATCCGCGCGAGGAGGAGAAGCCGCCCTGCGAGAGGTCCATCACGAACCCGCGCAGGCCGGGCGTGGAGTTGATCTTCTTGCGGACCTCGGCCATAAAGTCGAGCTGGGTCAGCGCGCGGCCCTTGGCGTCTTTGGGACGCTGGGGCTTGGACTTCATCGTGATGAACACGATGCCCTGGTTCACCTCGCCGCCGCCGAAGCCGCCCACCGCGACCAGGTTGCGGTTCACGGCCGGGTGGTGCAGCAGCCAGTCCTCGACGGGCTTGATCGCGGAGTCCGTGGCCTCGAGCGACCAGCCCACGGGCGACTTGAACTGGACCATGAAGACCGACTGGTCCTGGTGCGGCGTCATCTCCTTGCGCAGGCCCTTGGCGAGGCCCAGGGAGCCGGCGAAGACGCCCAGCGCCAAGCCGACGACCGTCCAGCGGTGCCCCAGGCTCCAGCGCAGGGCCGCGGCGTAGAGCACCGCGAGGCGCTCGAAGGCCCCGTCGACGGCACGCATCAGGACGCTCGTGCGCTCGCCGGCGTCGAGGAACTGGGCGCAGCGCGACGGCGTCAGCGTCAGGGCCTCCAAGAGCGAGAGCGCCACCGCCGTGGAGATGGTGACGCCGTATTGGAAGAAGAACTTGCCGATGAGGCCCTTCATGAAGACGACCGGCGTGAAGATGGCCAAGATGGCGACCGTGGCGGCCATCGCCGCGGACTGGATCTCGAGCGTGCCGCCGCGCGCCGCCTCGACGCGCGGCGAGCCGTGCTCCCGCCAGCGCACGATGTTCTCCAAGACCATGATGGCGTCGTCGACGACGATGCCGATGGACAGGGTCAGGCCGAGCAAGGTGAAGGTGTTGAGCGTGAAGCCGAGGAAGTACGCGACGATGAACGTGCCCAGCACCGAGGTGGGGATGGCGATGAGGACGTTGAGCGTCGAGGACCAGGAGCCCAAGAAGACCCAGCAGACGACGCCGGTCAAGAGGGCCGCCAGCAGCATGTGGCGGTTGAGCTCGTGGACCGAGTCCTCGATGTAGCGGGTCGAGTCGAAGTTGACGCCGACCTTCATGCCCGCCGGGAGGGTCTTGTTGATCTCCGAAATGCGCACGCGCACGCGCTTGGCGATGTCCACCGCGTTCGCGCCGCGCTGCTTGCGGATGCCGAGGCCGACGGCGCGCTCCCCGTTGACGCGCGTCGTGCGGCGGTAGTCGGCCAGGCCGTCCTCGATGCGCGCGACCTCTTTTAAGGGGATGGGGACGTGGATGGCCTGCCCGCCGCGGTGGGCGATCAAGAGGTCCCCGAACATGTCGGCCTTGGCGACCTCGCCGTAGGTGCGGACGTTGAACTCCTTGGTGGCCGTCTCGAGCTGGCCGGCGGGCACCTCGCGGTGCTGGCGGTTGATGGCCCCGAGCACGTCCTGGACCGTCAGCTCCTTGGCGGCCAGCTTGTCGGCGTCGATCCAGACGCGCAGCGCCCGGTCCCGGAAACCGCCGAGGAACACCTCGCCGACCCCGGGGATGGTCTGGAAGCGCTGCTTGATGTGGTCCCGCGCCTCGACCATCAGGTCGCGCAGCGGCACGTCGCCCGAGAGGCTGGCCCACATGATGGGCTGGTCCTCGGGGTTGGCCTTCGTGACGATGGGCGGGTCCATG
>SCTT01000563.1 GCA_004322435.1 bacterium | reverse complement strand
CCTCATCGCGGGCAGCTTCTAGCTCCGGCGCTTAAGACGGAGTTCACTTGACGCCCGGGGGCTCCCCGTTTACACTTAGGAAGACCGTGGTGCCCCCTCTCGCCGTCGTAGCCGACCGCCTCCTAGCCCCCTCCGCGGCTCGCCGCCGCGCCCACGACCGGGACCTCGCGGACATCGCCGCGCCCTGGCGTACGAAGCGCCAGCTCGCCCGCCTGGACGCCGTCAAGCGCTACCCCCACGAGACCTTCAAGTTCGCCGTGCTGGGCGACGCCGAGCCGGGCCGCTTCTGGGTCTGGCGCCGCCTCTTCAACCGCCCCGGCGTCTTCGAGACCCAGGTGCGCCGCGCGCAGGCCGAGGCCTGCGACTTCACGATGCAGCTGGGCGACATGGTCAGCCGCGGCACCCCGCACAACTACCTCGCCTTCTTCGAGCACCTGAAGGCCTGGGAGGTGACGACCCCGTATTTGACCGTCATCGGCAATCACGACCGGCGTTTCCCCCACGGCGTCACCGACTGCGAGACCTACCGTTCCTGTTTCGGACCCGTCAACTACGCATTCGACCGCGGCGGCTGGCGCTTCGTGTCGCTCGATTCCAGCGCGCACCGCGTGACGGCGCGCCAGCTGCGCTGGCTCGACCGGGTCGTCGAGGACGGCAAGAGGACGGTCGTCTTCACCCACATCCCGCCCGTCGTGCTGCGCGAGTGGACCGACTACGGCGGGGCGAAGGGGCTGGGCGGCTTTGAAGAGGGCGCCAAGGAATTCACCGAGCTCTTGAGCCGCAAGAAGGTCGCCCGCGTCTACATGGGCCACATCCACGGCTTCGGCGTGCAGGACTACAAGGGCGTGCGCTACGTGCTGAGCGGGGGCGGCGGCTCGCCCTTGTTTCCCAGCGGCGTGCGGGACCGCTTCCACCACTACCTGGTCGTCGAGGCGGGGCCGGAGGGCTTAAGCGAGACGGTGCGCGGCATCGACGGCCGCGACGTGCCCATCCCCCAAGGCCGCGTCGTCCTGGCGCGGGCCTAAGTCAGACGGGCAGGACTTCCCTGAGCCGCCCCTTGAGCGCGGGATGCTCCGCGACCGTGTCGGCCATCATCGCAGCCACGATGAGCGCCCCTCCCACGGCGGAGAGCGCCGTGCAGGGCTCCCCCCCCACGGTCCAGGCGAAGAGCGCCGCGAAGACCGGCTCGAGCGAGAAGATGAGCGACACCCGCATCGGCGCCACCGTCTTCTGCGCGACGAGCTGGATGAAGAAGGCCGACAGGTTGGGGATGAGAGCCAAAAACCAGACCGCTCCCCAGGCTCGGGCCGAAGGGACTCTCGTCGGCGCGCCGGTGACGAAGGCCACGAGGAAGGACCCCGCGGCGCAGACCCAGAACTGGTGGAAAGCGAGTAGGACCGGGTCGGAGTCGCGGCGCGTGTAGGCGTCGGTGGCCAAGAGGTGCGCCGCGTAGGTCATCGCGGCGACCAAGGTCAGCGCGTCTCCGCGGTTGAAGCCCGAAGCCCCCCCTGTCAGCAGCCACAGCCCGCCGGCCGCTAGCCCGGAGGCGGCCCACTGGGCGCCCGAAGGCGCCTTGCGGCGGAACAGCCACAAAAACAGCGGCGTGAACAGCACGAAGAGCCCGGTGATGAAACCCGAGTTGGCCGCGCTCGTATAGACGAGGCCCGCGGTCTGCGACAGATAGAGCGCGAGCAGGATGGCCCCGAGCACGAGCCCTTCCTTGAGCTGCGCGGACGGCCGCGGGCGGCGCAGGACCCAGGGCAGGAGGCAAAGAGCCGAGAGCGTGAAGCGCCAGCCGACCAGCGCGGCGGGCGGCATGGAACCGACGACGTCCTTGACGAGCGGGAAGGTCGCGCCCCAGACGAGCGAGCAGTAGACGAGCCCGAGCTCGAGCCGCCGCTCGCGGCTCATCGCTCGGTCAAGACGGGGCCGCGGCGGCTGAAGGCGCCCTCGGGCTGCCCGGCGCCCAAGAGCCAGTCGCTGTCGAGGTCGAGGTGAGTGAAGGCGCCGGTGCCCATCGCGAGGCCCACGCTCGGCGAGAGTCCCAAAGCGCTCTCCTGCATGCAGCCGAGCATCAGGCCGCCGCCGGCCGCGCGCGCGACGGCGACGGTCTCGGCGGCCGCGGCGGGCCCCATCTTCGCGAGCTTGACGTTGACGACCGCTGCGGCGCCGGACTCGAGCACGCGCCGCGCGTCCTCGGGGCTCTGCACGCTCTCGTCGGCGGCGACCGGGACGGGCGCGCGCCGCGACACCCAGGCGAGGCCGGCGAGGTCGTCGGCCGGCACCGGCTGTTCGATGAGCGTCACCCGGAGCCCGCGCGCGAGGCAGGCCTCGGCGAGGCGCACGGCCCCCGCCCGGCCCAGATGCTGGTTGCCGTCCAAGACCAGCGTCGGGCGGCGGCCGCGGCTGCGCCCCGCCGCGTCGGCGGCCAAGCAGCGTTCGAGGTCCGGCGCGTAGCCGGAGCCGACCTTGACCTTGAGGACCTTAAACCCCTCTCCGGCGGCGCGGCCCGCGGCCTCCCGCGTCTCGGCGGGTCCGGCGGCCGAGAGCGTCGCGTCGGTCTCCACCCGCCGCCCGGCGCCGCCGAACCAGGCGCTCCAGGACAGTCCCAAAGCCAGGCGCAGGGCGTCCAGCGCCGCGCATTCGACCGCGGCCGCCGCCGGCGCGGGCCTTCCGGAGGCGCGCAGGGCCCTGGCCACGGCGCCCCAGGCCCGGACGTCCCGGCCGCGCAGGCCGGCGGCCAGCCGGGAACAGTCGGCCGCGAGGCGGGCGGGCTTGAGGGCCGCGGTGACCACGGCGCCGGAGGCCTCCCCCCGCCCGAGAGCCCCGCCGCGCAGGCGCAGGCTCACGAACACGTTCTCGGAGGAGTCCTTGCGGCCCAACGCGGTGATGAAGGGGACCTTGAGGGGGATGACCCGGCGCTCGACGGAGAAGCCGGTGACGGCGAATGGATTCACCGTCGGAAATATACTATAAATCCCGCGATATGAAGGTCGCCCCTCTGGCCCTCCTCCTGTTCGCGCTCGCGCCCGCCGCGGACGCCGCTTCGCGCGCCCGCTGGGAGCTCGGCGGCGTCGAGTTCTACGGCTCCACCAAGGCCGAGGCGAGCAAGGTCGCGGAGCGCTACTCCGAGGAGATCCGCCACATGCTCAACCGCTGGGGCGGCAGCAAGACCGCCCGGCGCCAGGCCGACGAGATGCGCGGCTCCATCGAGAAGAAGGTCAAGGAGGCGTACGGCTTCGGCTGGGTGCGCCTGGACGTCTTCGAGCTCAAGCGCGAGGAAGACGGCGTCTCGAAGGCGCTGCTGATGTTCGACGTCATCGAGACCGACAAGATGGCGGAGCGCTACCCTTTCCGTCCGGCGCCCGACAAGGACGTCAAGGACGTCTCGGGCCTGCTCGACCGGTGGGCGGCCTACGCCGAGGTGTCCCGCGCCTCCGCGTTGAGCGGCGCCGGGGAGCTCAAGCGCACCGCCTGCCCCGCTTACTACTGTCCCGAGGGCACGGGAAACGACGAGATGAACGCCTTCGAGGCCCAGTTCCGGGACGCCGTCCCGGGCTATAAGCAGCTGCTGCTCCAGGTCCTGCGCGAGGACGCGGATCCTTCGAAGCGCGCTCGGGCGCTGTATCTGATCACCTATCTGCCCGACGCGGCGGACGTCACCGCCCTCGTCTCCTCCGGCATCCAGGACCCGGACCCCTCGGTGCGCGAGGCGGCCGTCACCATCTTAAACGACATGGCGGTGCACCGGCAGGACGTCCAGTTCCCGGTGCGCGAGATGTCCCGCCTGCTGGATTATCCCGGCGCGCAGGACCGCCAGCACGGGCTGGCGCTGCTCCTGAGCCTCTCGGGGAACAAGGACTACACCTCGCTCATCTACGGCCCGTCGGCCGACCAGGTCCTGCGCCTCCTGCGCACGCGGCATCCGGGCGTCAAGCAGATGGCCCACACCCTGCTGAGCGTCCTCTCCGGGGAGACGCACGGCCCCGACGACTACGAGGCTTGGGACAAGTGGCTCTGGCGCGCGCGCCAGGCCCA
>SCTT01000562.1 GCA_004322435.1 bacterium | reverse complement strand
GACCGCGAAGGCCGGGCCGAGCGAGGCCCCGAACTGCGCGACGGCCCAGGCGATGGGGTTGAAGCCGAACATCTAGCGTCCCTCCAGCCCCTTGAGGTAGGCCGTCGCGGCCGCCGCGCACTTCGGGCACAGGCCGAAGCCGGACTTGAACGTCTCGCGGTGGAACCAGTCGTCGTCGCTCGAGCCGCAGAACATCAGGCACTCGTCGTGCGGCGGCGCGTGCGGCCCCCCGAGGGCATGCTTGCACCGGTCGCAGCGGACCGCCTCGGGGAAGCCGGGGTTCTCGATGGTCTCGTGGTGGCCGAGGCCCAACAGGTGCCCCAGCTCGTGGCGCGCGGTGTGGTCGACGCTGTGCTCGGAGAACGCCGGCCCGCCGAAGGCGGCCAAGGTCGGGTCCTTCTCGAGGTTCCGGAGCCGGTAGAAGAAGCTCTGCGTCAGCCACCCCTCGGCGCTCGACGCGGTCCCGGCCTGAGGGCCGAGGCTGACGCCTCCGCCCAGGTCCTTCGGGAGCCGGCCGAGCGCGGCGTTCGTCAGGTAGTACACGGCCGAGCCGCGCAGGCGCGCGTCGGTCATCCTCAAGACGGCGAGCGCGCGGGTGAAGCACTTCTGCTCCAGCACGCCGCCCTTCACGCACTTGCCGAACTCCTCCGGCGGCTCCCCCCGCTCGACCTTGAGCTTCCGCGCCCCGAGCTCGGCCAGCTGGGCGCGGAGGGCCTTCTCGACCACGGGAGGGAGCGCGGGGTCGACCTCCGGCGCGGCGAGCAAGAGGATGGTTTGCGAGCGGGTCCAGGGCGTCTTGGCGGCGGCGAGCCGTCCACGACGCTCCCACTGGGCGTCGAACTTCGCCCGCGCGTCGGGGGCGAGTTCGGCGGCGGCGGGGCGGGGGAGCGACAGGGCCAGGGCCCCCAGCAGGAAACGGGCGTTCCGGGTCACCGGCTCACCAGCCCCGGCAAAATGGAGACGACGTCCCCGTCGACCTTCACGGTGGCCCGCCGGTCGTGGGCGGTGGGGCCGAGGTTCAAGATGACGTACGGCGTGCCGCGCTTGGCGGCGGCCAGCGGCACCGACGACGCGGGCTCCACCTCGAGGGTCGAGCCCATCGCCAGCACGAGGTCGGCCTCCTTGGCCGCGCGCAGCGCGCGCCCCAAAGGCTCCTGGGGCATCGCCTGCCCGAAGGAGACCGTCGCGGGTTTGAGGAATCCGCCGCACTCGCACGTCGGGCAGCGCCGCGTCTTGCGGAACACCGCGAAGGCCGCCGCGGGCTCCGACTCCTTGCCGCACGACAGGCAGCGGATGAGGCGGTTCGTGCCGTGGAGCTCGACCACGTTTTCCGGCTTGTGCCCCGCGTCCTGGTGCAGGCCGTCGATGTTCTGCGTGACGAGGAGGGCCAGTCGCCCCTGCTTCTCCAGCTCGACGAGCGCCTTGTGGGCCGCGTTGGGCTTGGCGTCCCGGAAAGCTTCGTACCCGTCGAGCTTGTAGTCCCAATGTTCGATGCGCGCCTCCTCGGAGGCCATGAAATCCTGGAACAGGACAGGCCGGCGGCTCTTCCAGAGCCCCTTCTCGCCGCGGAAGTCCGGGATGCCGGAGCCCGTCGAGATGCCGGCCCCGGTGAACGCCAAGATGCGCTTCGCGCGTCCCACCAGGTCTTTCGCCCTCGCCAGTTCCGGGCTCATATCTTCAGCCCGTCGATGAGGCCCGGCAGCCACTCCTCGAGCGGGCGGGTGGCGAAGCCGGCGGCCTTCATCCGGCCGACGTCCATGGTGCGGGTCTCCGCAATCCCGTACGGGGAGTGGTTCTCCTCGGTGGCCTCGGCGGCCAACCGCGCCTTGCGCCCGAGACGGCCTTCGATGAACGCCAGCAGGTCCTTAAGCGAGATGTCGGCCGGGCTCGCGACGTTCACCGGGCCGACCAGGTCCTTGTCGAGGCACCAATGCAGGAACCGGGCGGCGTCCTCGGAGTCCGCGAAGGAGGAGCGCGCCTCGAGGTTCGGGACGTAAATGGGCAGGGCCTTCGCGATTCGCTCCACGTGGAACGCGAAGCGGCGCGTGTAGTCGTCCAAGCCCGCGATGAAGGGGATGCGCACGAGGAGGACGGGGAAGCCCGCCCCTTGCGCGAAGGCGGCCTCCGCCTGGCGCTTGCCGAACTTATAGGGGTCCTTCTTCTCCTCCTCGGTCGGCGTGTCGTGCCGGGTCCACTTCTCCGGGACGAACCCCGCCTCAGTCTGATAGCGGCCGTCATCGTAGACGGAGCCGGTGGAGATGTGGACGTAGCGCCCGACCTTCCGGAAGAACCCGATGGACCCTTTCGCGTGGGCGTCGTTGTAGCAGGAGAAGTCGACGACGACGTCCCAGTCGCGGTCGAGGCCCGACGCGGGGAGGTCGTCGCGGGAACCCTTGTGGATCGTCGCCTTTGTGACGCCCGGGACCTGCCCGCTGCGGTTGAGGATGTGGAGCTCGCAACCCGAGTCCCGGTCGAGGAGCCGGCTCAGGCGCAGGCCCACGAAACGGTTGCCGCCGATGATGAGGGTCTTCATGGTCGCCGCCCTTCCTTTATAAGCGTATCACGCGCTCCTTTCAAGAGGAGCCCCCGGATGCTGTAAAAACAAACCCTATTGCGGAGTATTAACCCTACCTCTATACTTCCCCAGAATCCCGGACCAGGAGCACCCCCTATGGCCGAACAGCCCAAATCGAGCGCGGACGTCCTCACCAAGCAGGTCGTCTACGACGGCGAGGGCTACACCCGCCAGTCCATCGAGGGGATGCTCGGCGACTACCAGCAGAAGCACACGGTCAACCTCAAGAAGTTCGAGGAGCTCTCGGCCGCGTACTCCCGCCTGTCGACCGAGATGACCACCGACATCGCGGAGAACAAGTCCGCCTTCGAGTACATGTCGAACATCCTGACCTTAAACGAGATCGGCACCAACATGAAGGGCCTCCTTTACAAGCTCCCCCTCCTGCGCGACGTCGCGCCCAGCAGGGACCTCAAAGAGCTCCTGGGCGAGAAGATCGAGATCGCCCAGCGGCGCGTGCAGGAGGTCGGCGACTACGTCGACGTCCTGCAGACCGACATCAAGAACCTGCAGGAGGACATCGTCCGCCTCAACAAGAAGATGGTGGCCGCCGCGCAGAACGAGGAGAAGGCCGCCCACTACGTGCTGGAGCTCGAGAGCTACCGCACCGAGCTCGAGAAGAAGGCCGGTGCCCTCTCCGACCCCAAGAGCCTCGAGGCGCGCGAGATCCAGGCCAAGATCAGCGAGGTCAAGCGCCACATCTGGGAGCACGGCGCGAAGCTCCGCCTCTATTCCAACGCCGAGGAGCGCCTCTCCGCCATCGTCAACATGAACAACAACTTCCTGGAGATCATGACGAACCTCCACGGGAACATGCAGACTCTCTACGAGGCGGGCAACGAGGTCCTCAACGAGCTCCACGGGAACCTCGCGGGCCTGGCGTCCTTGTCGAAGGCCGGCGACCTCTCCATCGAGATGCACAAGTCGATGGAGTCCTTGAAGAAGTCGGTCAACCACCTCGCGAAGCTCGCCTCCGAGACCTCGCTCTACCTCACGCAGAACGTCGACAAGCTGACCTCCGAGATGAAGATCTACGACAAGGCCACCGAGGAGATGGTCGCCTCGAACCTCGCCGCCGAGCGCGAGATCAAGGAGCAGCGCATCAACGAGACCATCGAGCTGGCCAAGAAGGAGTACGGGGAAGCCGCGGCCCGCAAAGGGGCCTAGCCCTGCCCGCCATGGCCGAGACCCGCGAGCGCTGGGCGCTCGTCTCGGGCGAGCCGCTCGAGCGCTGGTGCGAGGCCGCCTCGCGCCTGGTGCTCTCGGCCCGCCTCAACAAGTTCTTCCCCGACCCCTTCGGCATCGCCGACTCCATCCGCCTGATGGCCCCCTCCGCCCGCGAAGGCGTCTACGAGGGGCTGGTGCTCGACCGCACGAGCGGGATGCCGCGCATCAAGGACGTGGTGGCCGTGCACGCCGACCGCGCCAACGCTCCGGAGTTCCTGCGCGACGCCGAGCTGCGCGACGCCCGGACCGGGACGCCGCGCTACCAGGCCAAGCTCAAGTACTACCGCACCCTGAGCGCGGTCACCCTCCCCCCCCTGCACCGCCTCGAGGTCAAGCTCCGGCGGGTCTACCCAGAACGCAAGGTCGCGGCCTTCGAGGTCACCCTCGACCGCTTCGACGCCGCCGAGAACGTCTGGGTGCGCTACACCCTGCTCCTCGAGCAGAGCGACTCCGCCTGGGGCGGGGGCCTCTTGGAGCGCTCCGGCGACTACACGACCCAGACCGGCGCGTTCCGCGGCCTCATGGAGAAGTACGCCAGCGACGACTCGGAGATCACCTTCCTCCTCTTGGGCAAGCTCCCCGGCATCCACATCGAAGAGGTCGTCCGCGGCCGCGTCGGCCCTCTGTGGAGCCCCCCCTGCCCGCCGCCCGAGGGCTGGTTCCCGAAGGACGTGCGCGGCTGCTACGTGCTGCACTGCCCGCTCGACCGGGCCTCGGTGGGCATGGAGGCCGACCAGGACCTGGACCCGTTCTCGAACCTCTACAAGGACTTCCTCTCCGCCGAGAGCCGCCCCATCATCGAGGAGGCGGCCCAGCGCCTGGGCTACCGCGTCCATAAGGAGCGCAAGTTCGCCTGCACGCCCGCCGCGGCCCCCACTTTGAATGCCCGCCTGGCGACGGCCAAGACGCAGAACGTGGTGTACACGCTATGAGCGACGCCCTCACCCTCCAGGAGGTCGAGCGCGAGCTCGTGACGGCCCGCAAGCTCGTGATGCGCGCCGGCCTGCCCGAGGCGCTGAGCGCCGTCGACGGCGGGGCCTTCGGGACGACCCCGCTGAACCTCGAAGCGCTGGAGGAGGTCGGCTACGCCGCCGCCTCGGCCCTGGCCGCCGGGCGCCTGCCCCGCGTCGCGACGGCCGGCGGCGTGTTCAACGCCTTCGTGCTGGCCGAGCACGGCGCCTTCCGGCTCGGGAAGGTCGCCAAGGTCCAGGTGGGGCCGGACCCCACGGGGTCGCTGTCGACCGGCGCCTACAAGGACTTCGCGGACCGGCAGGCCGTGGAAGACCTGACGCTCGCCATCCTCCGCGACGCCGCCTCCTTCCTCAACTTCTACCGCGCGCACCCGGTGCTCGAGAAGCGCCCGAAGCGCGACTCGGAGGCCGTGGTCTGCCTGCGCTCGTACTTCCGCCTGCTCGGCAACGCCCTGCGCCGGATGGGCTCCGAGCGCGAGGACCTCTCGCTGCGCACCCCGGACCTCAAGTTCGAAGGGTACAAGGCCGTCCCCGCCTCCACCGAGGAGCCGACCGGCCTCCTCAAGGTCGGCATCGAGGACGTCGTCGGCAACGAGGACTTCCTCAAGGTCGGACGGCGCCTCGTGCGCGACGTCGCGGGCTTCGACCTCGCGAAGGGCGAGAACCCCAAGAAGGTGCGCAACCAGATTCTGTTCGCGCTGGGCACCCCGGGCTGCGGCAAGACGGTCACGGCCCATGCGCTCTTAAACGAGTTCCTCTCCATCTGCGAAAAGGCCGGCCTCCCGGCCAAGGCGCGCGTCATCCGGCGGACCGACTGGGCCTCCTCGTTCCAGAACGCCTCGGCCTCGCAGCTCTTGGACATCTTCAAGAACGAGGTCTTCGAGGCCCCCGGCGTCGCCGCCGTGTACTGGCCCGACATCGACACGGCCTTCGCCGCGCGCGGCGACGCGGACATCCGCTCCGAGGAGAAGGCGACCTTGGGCACCCTCTTCGGCATCCTCGACGGCACCATCGGCCCCAAGAACGGCCGCTGGCTCCTCATCTGCGACGCCAACACGATGCACATGGACGACGCGATGACGAGCCGCCTGGCCCAGACCCCGCTCAAGGTCCTCGGGCCGACGACGCCGGAGCACTTCGTGCGCCTTTTGCGCGACATCAAGCTCAA
Source organism: bacterium (assembly GCA_004322435.1). Lineage (GTDB taxonomy): Bacteria > Elusimicrobiota > Elusimicrobia > UBA1565 > UBA1565 > SCTT01. Next base: position 5,359 of record SCTT01000562.1, on the reverse strand, counting down.
GGGCCGCGCGCCGTGGCTGCCCATCTCGGACGCCGAGTGGCTCACGCTCGGCAAGCTCTGCGTGGACCGCGGGCTGTCGGGGCGCAACGTGGACGCCATCGCGGGCCGCGTGCTGACCGAGATCGAGGACTTCGAGGAGCCGGCCGAGTACTTCTCGCTGCCCTTCGAGGCCAAGCAGAAGATGATCATGGAGCTCTCGAACAAGATCCCCGTCGCGCGCCTCGAGCAGCTCGTCGAGGAGCACATCAAGTTCGAGAAGGGCGCGCAGACCCAGGCGGAGGAGGAGCGCTTCAAGCGGCGCGTCGAGGAGATCACGCTGCACCTCTCCGCCCAGCGCGCCGCGATGCAGGTCCTCACGAAGCCCTCCCCCGCGGCGGGATGATGCGCGGGGCCGCCCTCGCCGTCCTCCTCTGCGCCCCCGCCGCCGCCGTCGAGCTCCCCGACTCCTGGCGCTGCAAGGACTCGGAGGTCGGGCGCTACTGGAAGGGGGTCAAGCAGGTCTCCGCGGCCTACGGCCCCAACTGGGGCGAGAAGCTCGTCGAGGAGGTGCCCACGCCCTTCGTGTGGCTGGCCATCTACAAGGACCGGGACCGCGACGTCGCCGAGCGGCGAGGCCCCATCAACACCCGGTGGGCGGACTTCACGGGGCCCGAGAAGTGCGCCTACCTGCGCCACTACCTGCCGGAGGCCGACGCAAAGAAGAAGGAGTTCGACTCCCTGGCCGAATGGCGCAAAGACGAGGGTCTGCTGCGCCGCTACCAGAAGCTCAAAGGCGACGAGGTCATCGACATCCAGGACAAGGAGCCCCAGAAGTCCACCCGCGCCCGCTACGAGGCGATGCACGCCTGGCTCACGGACTACGGCCTGCGCGACGACGACGCGACCCTCGAGCGCGCCGCGGGGGTCTTCATCCGCCTCTCGCGCCTCGAGGCGGCCCAGCTCGACTACCTGCGGGAGTCCGGCTGGTTCCGGGCGCAGGTGCGCACGCGCTTTAAGGCCGCCGCGGTGGCGGACCCCTTGGCCCGCGAGGCCGCCATCGAGGACCTCTCGAACCAGCTCTCCCGCGACTGGCGCAACGAGTCTATCCTCGGCGCCGACTTCGACCGCCGCCTGGCCCAGGCCCTCCGGGACTACGAGCGCGAGAAGGCCGTCGAGGCCGCCAGCGCCAAGGCGGGAGAGGTGCGCCGCAGCGCCGAGGAGCAGAAGGCGGCCTTCAAGCGCGCCGAGGCGCAGGTGGATTCGGTCGAGGCGGAGCTCAAGAAGGGCAAGCTCGTGTTCCAGCCCTCGGCCGACCCGGCCCTTCTCCTTTCCTTAGAGGAATACCGGCAGGGCAAGAGGAAGCTGGCCGACGGCATCGCGGCTCAGGCCCAGCCCGACCATGGGAAGCTGCAGGCGGCGTTCCTCGAGATGCTGGCCGACGTCTGCGTCACGCACTACACCGGCATCCGCTACAAGCCGAGCGTCATCAAGACGCTCTGCGGGCGCTAGAGCCTACTCGGCCCCTTCGAACGCTCCGTCCGGCGGCCGCCGGCAGGAATCCTTCACGATGTAGCCGGAGGCCGACGTCGCCCGCCAGCAGTCCTCGTAGAGCGAGCAGTAGCAGATGGACATCACCACGCGCGGCGCCGCCCGCCGGAACGTCGCCGCGGCCGGGTAGTCGCCGTGGAAGCCGAAGAGCTCGAAGCGCTCGCCCTGGCGCACGATGGTGTCGGGATAGGGGTCGGTGTACGTGAACTGGCTGACCGGCATCGGCAGAGAGGCCTTCACCTTCACCCAGTCCTTCATCGGCTTCTCATCCAACGTCACGTGGAACCAGCGCACGCGCGCCGGGCCTAGCCCGGTGTTCCCCATCGTCCACCCGACCCAGTCCTTCTCCTGCTTGAACTCGATGCCGAGCTCGGGGCGCACCGACAGCCGCTTGAAGCGCCGGTCCTCGCAGCCGCCGTAGACCGTCAAAGACAGCGCCATCAGGCCCACGAAGATGGGAATCCAGGTCGAAAGGCGCTTCTCCCAGTCGGTCATGCCGGCATTATAGCGCCCTGGGAACATCCGGGGGGCCACGGTGTCACACCCCTTGCGTCCGGCTGGAAGTCGTGTTACCGTGGGGAAGCCGAGGGACGCAGGGAGGGTGCATGGCCGTCACCAACGTCGACAAGGAGTGGCTCGCATCCCGCCGCGAGGTCCCCGGCATCCGGTCCGCCGACTACGAGTACGCCGCCGACCGCGCGGCCCTCAAGGCCTTCAAGTCCGTCCCCGGCGCCGACTGGCTGGTGCAGAAGTGGCTGGAGTTCTGGCTCGAGTTCGACCGCGCCTCCCTGCTGGGATCGGCGGTCAAGGTCTCGGAGCGCCAGTTCCCCGAGGTCCACGCCCACCTCGAGCGCTGCGCCGCCGTGCTCTCCATCTCGGCGCCCCCCCTCTTCGTGGTCGAACGGCCCTACCTCAACGCCTTCGCGCTGGGCACCGACGACGGCAAGGCCTTCCTCGTCGTGACGCGCAAGCTCCTCGAGGTCGTCAACGACCGGGAGCTCGTCTTCATCCTGGGCCACGAGCTCGGGCACATCAAGTCGAAGCACGTCCTCTACGCCACCTTGGCCGTCTACCTGGCCAACATCGGCCTCTTCGCCGGCTCGCGCATCCCGGGTCTGGCGCTCTTGGCCTACCCGCTCCGGTTCGCGCTCCTGGCCTGGTATCGCCGCTCCGAGGTCACCTGCGACCGCGCCGGGCTCGTCTGCGCGCAGGACCTCGAGGCGGGGCGCAAGGCCCTCCTCGTCACCGGCTGCGGCTCCCGGGAGTTCGCCGACCGCATCGACTTGGCCGAGTTCGCCAAGCAGGCCGACGAGATGCGCCAGAGCTACGGCAAGTGGGGCGAGGCGTTCATCTCGCACCCCTATCTGCCCAAGCGCGTGAAGGCCCTGGAGCTCTTCGCCGAGAGCCACTTCTACAAGCGCCGCGTGCAGGGCGAATCTTCGGGCCGCTTCCTCGACATGGGGGACCTCGACGCCGCGGTGCGCGAGGTGCTGGGCGACGGCGACCCCGCGGTCGAGTCGACGGTCGAGGGCTCGGACCCGGCCCGCCTCAAGGCCGGGATGGCCCTGGCCGGCGCCTGGCTCGGCGGGAAGATGACGAGCGCCCGGCGGCAGGCCTTGGACCGGCACCTCGAGGCCTTCAAGGCCCCGGCCGACATGCGGGCCTTCCTGAAGAAGCCGTTCCCGGCGGGCGAGGCCCTCAAGTCCGCCCGCTACTTCACCGGGGACGCCGCCCAGGGCCTGCCCTACGCCTTCTCGCTCTACTTCGTGGACGTGGAGCGGGTCCGGCGCGAGGACGCGCGCTTCTTGGCGGACCTGGCGGAGGCGTGCGGCTACGCCGAGGGCGACGCCGAACGGCTGCTGCGCGACGTCGCGTTTCGCAAGGAGACGTTCCGGGCGCGCTGCACGCTCGACTACTGCGCGCCCTGCGGAGAGCTCTACGCCGCCGGCGAGCGCGCGTGCCCGCACTGCGGCGCGCTCTGCGACGTCACCGCCCAGCCCGACGAGAAGAAGGTGAAGACCGTCGGCGAGAAGCTGGGCGACCTGGGCTCGAACGCCGCCGCCGCGGCGATGTCGGCCGGCCAGGCCCTGATGGGCTTGGCCGAGCGCGCCGCGCGCGCGGTCGCCTCGGCCCGCAGCCCGCGGGCGGAGGAACCCCCGAAGGAGAAGCCTCAGGCCCGCCGGAAGGCCGCGCCGTCCCGGCCGGCCCGCAAGAGGAAGCACTGACTATGGGAAAACGCGAAAAGGCCGTCGAAGGAGACCTCATGCCGAAGAAGACCAAGGCCGGAAAGCCGGACGCGCGCGAGGAGCTGCTCAACGAGATGAGCATCCTCGGCCGCCGCTTCGGGGCCGCCGTCCAGAAGGCCGTGACCTCGAAGGAAGCCAAGGACTTGAAGAAGCAGGCCAAGCGCGCCGCCGAGGCGGGCGCCGCCGCCGGCGCCGACGCGGCCGGGAAGGTGGCCCAGAACGTCCAGCGCGGCCTCTCGACCTTGGCCGCCGAGCTGGCCGCCCTCAAGGACCGGGCCCGCAAGCCCGATTAGTCGGGGCAGGCGCGCCCCCCCGCGGGGGGCGCGCCCTCCTAACAGCTACACCCGCCCCGCGGGCAGACGCTCGCCGCCGCGAGGATGCCCCAGACCGGGCCTGACGGACTCGTAGACCCGGACGCCGGCGTACACCGTCAGCGCGCCGCCGAAGAACGCCAGCAGCGTCAGCGACGCCGCGTTCAGACCCCCCGTGGCGGTCTTCATGACCTCCAGGAGCGCCTGAGGCGCGTCGATCGTCGCCGCGTTCCCCGACGTCACCAGGCCCCCCAGCTCCTTGAGGCGCAGCCCCCCCGTGAACGACGTCACGAAGATGGCGAACTTAGCGCACCTCGACCAGGCGTCGGCCAGTTCCGACGGGACCAGCCGCGACAGCACCGCGTCGATGGGCTTGGCGAACGCCAGCACCACGCCGCCGGCCAGGGTCACGGCCGCCAGGAACGTCAGCACCAGCATGGCGATGTCCATGAGGCACCTCCCGCTACACTCATAGCGTGCAACGCGAGGGTCCGGGAAGGCTCAAGCCTGGGTCAAGGAAGGGTCAGATTCGGCGGGAGGACCGGGCGTACGCCGCGTGTGTCCGCCGCACCAGGGCCATCACGCGCCGGGAATAGGCGCGGTAGCGGCGCAGGGAGCCCGGGTCCCGGAGCAGGGCCAGGTCCCGCTCGGCCCAGGCCAGCGCGACACGGGCCCCGCGCGCCCGCTCGAGGCGCGGCGCCAGCTCCGCCGCCGCGAAGGCGCTCAGCGCTCCCGCCGGCGCCCCCTCGCCGCGCAGGCGTTCGAGCGCGGCCCCGCGCTCGGCGAGCTCCGCCTCCGCCCGGGCGATGCGCCGACGGGCGGCGGCGGCGTCCGCCTCGACCCGGCGCGCGTACTCCTCGGGGGCCATGCGGACCAGCCCGCGGTTGTCGGCATACTCCTTGAGCAGCCAGTCGAGGAATCGGCCCAAGTCCCCGCGGAAGCGGCGCTCGACCTGGCGGTCCCAGGGGCGCGTCGCCGGTCCCAGGCCCAGCTCGAGGCCGACCCGGAAGTCGTGCATGTAGGCTTCGAGCTCCATCTCGAAGGCGTCGCTGGGAAGGCCGCGCTCCTTCTGCAGGACGTGGAGCAGCTCGTGGACCAGCACCGGGACGGCGTCGACCGGGTCGGCGCGCTGGTGCGAGCGCGACAGGCGCAGCACCTCCGTGTCGTAGTCGAACTCGCCGCCCAGGCGCGTGCGGCCCAGCTCGACCGGCACCGGGCGCCCGCGCCCGGCGGCCAGCGCCGCGACCCGCCGCAGGACCCGCCGGGCCGTCCGGG
>SCTT01000561.1 GCA_004322435.1 bacterium | reverse complement strand
GCTCTTCCGATCTCCCCCGCGCGCAGCGCGTGCAGCAGGCCCACATGGGCGTCCTTGGGGCCCAGGCCCGCGAGCACCACGAGGTGCGCCCCCATCGCCTCGAGGCGGGCGGGGGCCTTCGTCGCGTCGGCCAGCAGGGTCACGTGGTGGCCCTGCGACTGGAGGAGCGCCTGGTACTGCAGGCAGAGCTTCGTGTCGGAACCGACGACCGCGACGATCATCCGCGGAACGCCGGGTACTCGCCGAAGACGTCCTGGAGGGCGTTGGTCATCTCGCCGACCGTCGCGTAGGTCTTGACCGCGGCGATGATGGGGGGGAGCAGGTTGTCCGTGCCGCGCGCCGCCGCGCGCAGGGCTTCGAGGGCCGCACTGACGGCGGCGTTGTCGCGCTCTTTCTTGAGCTTCTTGAGTCCCCGCACCTGCCCCTTCTCGACGGCGGAGTGGATCTTGAGGATTTCGGGGCGGTCGGTGCCCGACTGGAACACGTTGACGCCCACGACCTTGCGCCGCTTGGAGGTCAGGTCGCGTTCGAAGCGGTACGCGGTCTCGGCGATCTCGCGGTGGAAGTAGCCCTTCTCGAGCGCGGGCACGACGCCGCCGAGCTCCTTGATGCGCTTGATGACGGCCAGGGCGCGGGACTCGACCTCGCCGGTCAGGGCCTCCAGGTAGTAGGAGCCGCCGAAGGGGTCCACCGTGTCGCAGACGCCCGACTCCTCGGCGATGACCTGCTGGGTGCGCAGCGCGTACATGACGGCCTCGTCCGAGGGCAAGGCCAGCGCCTCGTCGAAGGAGTTGGTGTGCAGGCTCTGCGTGCCCCCGAGGACGGCGGCCAGGCCCTGGAAGGCGACGCGCGCGAGGTTGTTCAAGGGCTGCTGGGCCGAGAGGCTGACGCCGGCGGTCTGGCAGTGCATCGGCAGCATCCAGGACATCTCGCTTTTGGCGCCCATCGTGTCCTTCATGAAGCGCGCCCAGATGCGCCGCGCGGCGCGGAGCTTGGCGACCTCCTCGAAGAAGTCGTTGTGGACGTCGAAGAAGAAGGAGAGGCGGCGGGCGAAGTCGTCGACCGGGCGGCCGCGGGCGGCCAGGCGCTCGACGTAGTCCATCCCGTCGGCCAAGGTGAACGCGAGCTCCTGCACCGCGTCGGCGCCGGCCTCGCGGATGTGATAGCCCGAGATGGAGATGGGGTAGTAGCGCGGCACCTGGTCGCAGCAGAACTCGATGGTGTCGAGCACGATGCGCATCGAGTGCTCGGGCGGGAACAGGTACTCGTTCTGGGCGATGTACTCCTTGAGGATGTCGAGCTGCAGGGTCCCGCGCACGCGCTTCCACGGCACGCCCTGCTGGTCGGCGACGGCCAGGTACATCCCCAGGAGCATCGGCGCCGGCAGGTTGATGGTCATCGACGTCGAGGCCTTCGCGAGGTCGATGCCGGCGAAGAGCACCTCGAAGTCCGCCAGCGAGTCCACCGCGACGCCCTCGCGGCCCACCTCGCCCTCGGCGCGCGGGTCGTCCGAGTCCACGCCCATCAAGGTCGGCAGGTCGAAGGCGGTGGAGAGCCCGGTCTGGCCGTGCTCCAAGAGGTACTTGAAGCGTTCGTTCGTGTGCTTGGCGGTGGAGAAGCCCGCGAACTGGCGCATCGTCCAGCGGTTCTGACGGTAGCCGGCCCCTTTGAGGCCGCGGGTGTAGGGGAACTCGCCGGGGGCGCCCAGGTCGCGGGCCGGTTCGAAGCCGGCCAGGTCGGTGGGGCCGTACTCGCGGCGGACGGGGATCTCCGAGAGGGTCGTGGGCTCCGTCTCGGCGAGTGGGACGTCCGCCGACGGTCTCTGTTTGAGGGTGGTCATGGGCGTACGCTCGCCCAGAGTCTACAAAACGCCCACCCGGGGGACAATCAGCGTCTGCGGCCGCCGCCGGGCCGCTCGCGGCGCTGGCCGCCGCCGGGGCCCCGCCCCCCCGGCCCGCCCATGCGTCCGCCGGGCCCGCCGCGGCCGCCCGGCCCTCCGGGGCCGTTGCCCGGGAGCATCTTCTTCTTGTCGTCGCCGCCGGCGCCCTCGCGGCGCTCCTTGAGCTTCTCGCGGCGCTTTTCCAGGCCCTTCATCAGCTTCTGGCGCTGCTCGGGGGACATGTTCTGGAGCTTCTCGCGCATCCCCTCGCGCCACTTCTGGCGCAGCGCCTGGCGACGCTCCGGGGGGATGTCCTGCCAGTTCTTGCGCAGGGCCTCGCGGCGGGCGCGCAGATGGGACATGCGCTCGCGGCGGCGCTCGAGGCGCTTGAGGCCCCGGACCTTGAACTCGCGCTGGCCGGGGGCCAAGGTCGTCTCCTGCTTGGGGTTGAGCAAGGTCTCCGCACCGCCCTCGTCCTCGCCGCCGGCGGTGACGGCCACCTGGCCCTCGTCGTAGACGCCCACCGAGGTCTCGCCGTCGTCGCCGACCTCGACGCCGAACTCGGTGCCGCGCACCGCGGCGACCGCGGTGGGGGTCCGCACGCGCAGCGCGGCCCGCCGGCCCTGGAAGGACTTGAGCTTCGCGACCAAGGAGCCCACGTCCAAGGAGAACCAGGAGTCGGCCTTCTTCGTGGAGCCGACGGTGAAGGTGGTCTTCGCGCCCAGCTCGACGACGCTGTCGGCCTCGAGCGTCAC
>SCTT01000560.1 GCA_004322435.1 bacterium | reverse complement strand
GGACGTGGACGGGATGGCGGTGGCGGCGGCGCGGCGGCTGTGGCTGAAGATGGTCACGGGGACGTCGACGACCTCGGACGAGGAGCAGCGGTTCACGGTGACGGTGACGGCGGCGAGCGGAGCGGGGCTCTAAGGCCGGGAGGTCTTCGCACATGGCACGCAAAGCGACGATGGGAGAGGTGCGCCCGGAGGCCCTCTCGGACGAGCGTCCGAGGGTTGCCGGGGACGGAGATTCGGGGGGAGGCGGCATGAACAAGAAGATGTCTGCGGTGTTGGCCGGCGCGCTGGGGGCGGTCATCCTCGGCACGTCGGAGGTCGGGGCCACCATCGGCCTGTCGTCGCAGTTCGTGAACGTGGCGATGGAGAACCTGGAGCCGGGCAAGTCCTACAACCTGCTCGAGCTCCGCGGGCTCCCTTACACGATCAAGAACCGCGGCGACGGGCCGGCCGACGTCCTCGTCGAGGTCCAGGTGCCGACGAAGAAGGAGCTGCTGGGGTCCTACGAACCCATCCTGGACCCGACCTGGGTCTCGGTGTCCCCGAGCCGTCTGCGGCTCGAGCCGGGGGAGCCGGGATTCTCGGCGCTGACCATCACCATCCCGGACGACCCGAAGCTGCTCGGACGTCACTTCCAGGCCCAGATCTGGGCCCATACGCTGACGACGGGGCTGATGGCGGCGGGCGTGCGGAGCACCATCCGGTTCTCCACCGGGGCGGGTCCGGAGACGCTCGAGGAGCGGGCGCGCGAGAAGGCCATGGTGGCGCTCAACTACGAGCTGTGGCCGGCGGCGCTCTACATCAAGAAGGCCGCCGTGGGGACGTACGACCCGATGAAGGCGGAAGGACGCCAGTTCGTCCTGACCAACCGGGCCGAAGAGACGCTGGAGCTGGTCGCGACCGCGGTGCCCTGGAGCGGGGTCGCCCTGCCGGAGGGCTATGAGACGCCCAAGGACCTGAGCTGGGTGAAGATCGAGCCCGCCAAGCTCACGGTGGAGCCGGTGAGCCTCGAACGGATGCGGCTCAAGCTGGACGTCCCGGCCGAGTACAAGGGGCGGAAGCTGGCGTTCCTGATCCAGCTCTCGCTGCCCATCGGGACCGTCGTCAACCGCACGAACCGGGTGCTCGTCGAGGTGGCGCCTTAGGCGCCGGGAGAAGGGGAGGCATGGCGTGAAGGGAGCGGGATAGACGATGAGCTTCGGGCGGGTTAGAACGCTCGGGACCGGCGCGCGGGCCGCGTCAGGCGTCGCACGGCTGAAATCAGCCGTCGCGGTGTTCCTGGCCGGCTGGATCGTGCTGTCCCCGTTCGCCTCGGCCCTGGCCTTCGACCCGAACCCCGCCAACAACCAAGGCGCCGTCGCCTTGCAGGTCGCCCCCCTCGACGTCTACGCCCCGGTGCCGGTCACGGACCTGGCGGGCAGCTCCGGCGCCGAAGGGCAGGCCGTCGTGCAATGGACGGCCCCCGACGAGTCCCACGGCGTGGCGCGCAAGCCGGTCCCCGTGTCGTCCTACGACTTGCGCTTCGCGACCTTCTCGGTCGCCCAGCTCGGGGGCAACACGACCGCGTGGTTCAACGCGGCGACCCCGCTGCCGACGACGGCGCCCCTGGCGCCGGGCGGCGTGCAGACGGTGATCACGTCCCTGGAGCCGGGGACGACGTACTTCCTGGCCTTAAAGAGCGTCGACGACGCGGCGAACACGTCGGACGTGGACGAGGAGGCCCACGGCGTGGCCGCGCAGGCGACGGTCGGCGTCAAGGGCATCGTCGGCGTCACGAACCTGACCGCGGTGATGGGCGCGCAGACGGGCGAGGTGGCCCTGTCCTGGAGCGCGCCGCGGCGCTTGGGGACGCAGGACCCGCTCTTCTACGAGGTCCGGGCCTCGAGCGCGGCCCAGATCTCGACCTCGGCGGAGTTCGACGCGGCCCAGCCCCTGACGGCGTTCTCCCCCTCCCCCCTGCCCGGAGTGGCCGCGGCGGGGACGGCCGAGTCCCTGACGCTGACCGGCCTCGTCCCGGGCGCGACCTACTACTTCGCCCTCCGGGTGAAGGACTCCGGCGGCTCGCCGTTTAAGGGCGTCTGGCTCCGCAACGTCGCCGCCGGCGTCAATCCCTTCAACTTTGCGCAGGCGCGCTTCAACGGCCAGCGCCCCGAGCCCGTCACCGACCTGACCGCCCTGCCGGGCGCCCAGGTCGGCCAGATCCGCGTGACTTGGACCGCCCCGGCGAGCCCCAGCGGCGTGCCGCTGACCCACTACGTCATCAAGGCCTCGAGCCTGAGCGTCGCCGACCTGGCCGGGGACGCGACGGCCTGGTTCGACCAGCCCGAGGCGACGACGACCGTCAAGTACGGCGTCCTGCCCGCCGGGTCCACCGAGTTCGCCGACATCTCCTTCCTGCAGGAGCTGGGCAAGCGGTTCTACTTCGGCCTCAAGGCCGTGGACATGCTGGGCCTGGCCTCCTTCATCGACCTGGGCGCCGCCAACGGCTACCAGGCCAACTCCCTGCCGCGGCCGGTCCCGCCCATCGTCAACCTGACCGCGGTGGCCGTCTCCACCGAGTCCGGCCGCATCGACCTGACCTGGACCTCCCCCGACATCACCGGGATGGTGCCCCCGCTGCGCTACGACGTCCGCGCCTCGACGGCCGGAAACATCGCCGACAACGCCGAGTTCGAGGCCGCGGCCCCGCTGACCGCGTTCTCCCCCTCCGAGTCGCCGGCGGTGTCGAGCGCGACGTTCACGGCGATGACCGTCACCGGCCTGCGGGCCGGGACGACGTTCTACTTCGCCGTCCGCGTGGTGGACTCGAACCCGCTCGGCGTGGTCCAGAGCGACTGGGTGCGCTCGGTGTCGAGCGGCGTCAACGTCAACAACTTCGCCCCCGCGCCGCGCGTGCCCAACGTCCCGTTCGCGGTCACGGACCTCTCCGCGCTGCCGGTGGGCGGCGTGGACTCGCTGACGCTGTCCTGGACCGCCCCGCGCAACGCCAACTTCGCGTCCATCGTCTCCTACGACGTCCGCTTCGCCACGTTCTCGGCCGACGACCTGGGCGGCGACGCGACCGCTTGGTTCAACGTCGCCGTCTCCTCGCTCCTGCCGACCGCGCTGTCGCCCGGCGCCAGCGAGACGTTCACGTTGACCGGTCTGGCGGGCGGCGAGCTCTACTACTTCGGCGTCCGCGCGCTCGACTCCTTCGGCGAGGCCTCGCCCGTGGACTTCGGCCTCGACCCCGCGACGGCCCCCGTCCAGGCCCGAGCCCGCCCCATCGGCATCGCGGCGGTGACGGACCTTCTGGCCCTGCCCGACGCCGTTTCGGGCGCGGTCGATCTGTCCTGGACCACGCCCAACCGCTCGGTGACCGCGCTGCCCGAGCGCTTCCTGGTCCGCGTCTCGAGCGTGGGCCAGATCGACGACACGGCCGCCTTCGCGGCGGCGCTCCCGCTCACCGCCTTCTCCGGCAGCCCTCTTCCGGCCGTGGGCGTCGCGGGCTCGTCCAACGCGGTCACGTTGACCGGCCTGACGCCGTTCACCACCTACTACTTCGCGGTGGCGGTGGCCGACGCCTCGCTGCCGAACAACATCGTGGGCCGCTGGCTGCGCGACGCGACGCGGAACGTGAACAACTTCACGACGCCCAGCTTCACGTTCCGCGAGCCCGACCCCGTCAGCGACCTGACGTCCTTGCCCGGCGCGCTGAGCGGCGAGCTGACCTTGCAGTGGACGGCGCCGCGCAACCAGAACTTCGTGCCCATCTCCAGCTACACCGTCCGCGCGGCGACCTTCTCCCCCGCGGCGCTCTCCGGGGACGCCACCGCCTGGTTCAACGCGGCGACGCTCTCCTTCGTGCACTACCCGGCCAGCCTGCCCGGGGCCCGCGAGACCTTGGCCTTAAGCGGCTTGGAGCCCGGCGCCGAGTATTTCTTCGGGCTGCGCGCCTACGACGCCATCGGGACGGCGGGGAACCTGGACTTGGGGCTCGACCCCTCGCACCCTGCGCCCATCGTCCGCGGCCGCCCGCGCGGCCTGGGCGCGGTGACCGGCTTCGTCGCCGTGCCGGGCGCCGGGGCGGGTGCCGTTGACCTGAGCTGGACGACTCCGACCCGGGTCCTTCCCGCCGCTCCCGAGCGCTACGCGGTGCGGCTGTCGACCACGGGTCAGATTGCAGATGGGGCCGCCTTCGCGGCGGCCTCGCCGCTGTCGGCCTTCTCGTCCTCGCCGCTCCCGTCCGTGGGCTTGGCGGCCTCGCGCCAGACCCTGACCCTCACGGGCCTGACGCCCTTCGTCACCTACTACTTCGCGGTGCGCGTCGAGGATTCCTCGGCGCCGGTCAACAACGTCGGCGTCTGGCTGCGGGACACCTTGCTCGCGCGCAACACCGCGAACTTCACCGTGCCGAGCTTCTTCGTGAACCTGCCGGAGCCGGTCACCGACCTGACGGCCCGGGTCGGCGCGCAGGAAGGCGAGGTGAAGCTCTCCTGGACCGCGCCGCGCAACCTGAACCTGATGCCCATCGTCGGCTACCAGGTCCGCTACGCGACGTTCTCGGTCGCCGCGCTCGCCAACGACGCCACCTCCTGGTTCTCCGCGGCCCCGTTCTCGGCCCTCCTTAATACGGCCCTCCCCACCGGGGCCTCGGAGCAGTTGACCATCGCCGGCCTCGCCCCCGCGTCGACCTTCTACTTCGCCGTCCGGTCGGTGGACGCCGTCAACGAGGTCTCCTTCGTGGACACCGGCGCCGACCCCGTGGGCCCCGGCGTGCAGGCCTCGACCCGCCCCTTGAACCTCCCGCCCGGCCTGCCGGCCGGCTTCGCCGCCGCGGCGGGCGTGAAGCGCGCGACGCTCTCCTGGAACGACCTGCCGGCCGGCGTGACCGGCGCGGGCAAGGGCCTCGACTTCGCGCATTACCGCATCCAGCGCTCCACCGACGGCGGCGCCCAGTTCGTGGATGTCGCGACGACCACCGCGACCTCCTACACCGACCGCCCGCTGCGCGCCGAGACGACGGCTCTCTACCGGCTGAGCGCCCGCGACCAGGAGGGCCGCGAGAGCCCCGTCGTCGCGGTCTCCACGCTGCCCTTCACGCTGCGGCCGGTCGACCCGTTCGGGGTCCGCTTCGACCGCACGGCGTCCTCCATCACCATCACGTGGGGCAAGACGACCCGCTTCGACACGCTCGAGGCCTTCTATGACCCCGCCGCGCCGAGCTCGGACGAGCTCGCCGGCTACCGCGTGCTGCGCTCCTCGGGCGGGCCGTTCGCCCAGGCCGCGGCCTACGGCGTCGCGACGACCACCCACACGGAGGCCGACGACGGCAACTCCTACCAGTACCGCGTCGTGTCCTTCAACGACTTCTTCGTCTCCCGCGGCGCCATCACCTTCAGCCCGCTGGGCGAGCAGAGCATCGTCCTCTCGGACGGCATCACGAAGCTGGTCGTCCCCGCCGGCCTGGGCGACGCGCTGCGCGCGGGCTCGAACGGCCTGACCGAGGACATCTACATCCAGAGCTCCTTCCTGACCGAGCTCAACGGCGGCGAGGTCCTGCAGACCGTCGAGTTCGTCCCGATGCTGGGCGGCGGGACGCGCCTGCAGAACTTCGCGCTGCCGCAGGCGGTCAGCATCGTGCTGGGCTTCCAGGTGGACGGAAACGGCAACCCCGTGCCGGCGACCGCGCAGTCGATGGGCGTCGCCGCCCAGGCGGTCGAGGCCGCCGGCGCCGCGGGCGGCTTCGGCCTGGCCTCGGCGCCCGCGGGCGTGACGCCGGCGGCGGCTCCCGCGGCCGCGGACGTCAAGAACCTGGGCATGTACTGGAACGACGGCAAGGACTTCAAGAAGCTCTACGGCACGGTGAACACGACCAACAACTCGGTCGTCGCGCAGACGCCGAACCTGGGCCAGTTCCAGGTCCGCCGCGTGTTCCGCGACGCCGCGGCCACCTTCGACATCTCGAACATCACGACGCGCGTCGTCACGCCCAACGGCGACGGCAAAAACGACGTGATGCTGATGCTCTTCGACAACCCGAACCATGTCGCGGTCTCGGGCAAGATCTATGACCTGCGCGGGGCCTTCGTGGCGGAGATGACCGCCGGCCTCGCGGCGGACTCCCTGCAATGGGACGGCAAGATGAACGGCAAGGCCGTGACGAGCGGCGTGTACGTGTACCAGGTGCAGGGCGACGGGAAGACCTATAACGGGACGGTCGTGGTGGCGCGGTAGCCTTATAAAGGAAGGAAGCTATGAAAAACTTCAATGAAATTCGCAGAAATCTCGCCGACGAGGCGCTGCGCTGGGGCTTCACCCTCCTGGCCGCGGCCTTGGCCGCGCTGCTCTTGGCGACCCTCGAGACGGGGGCCCACGCGGCGGGTTCCAGCTTCTCCTTCCAGGGCTACCTGGCCAAGTTCATCACCCCGAACGGGGACGCGAAGAACGACACCGCCATCCTCTGCGTGGACAACCCGAAGGACTTCACGGTCCGCGGACAGATCTTCGACCTGCGGGGCCAGCACGTGGCCGACATGGCCCACGTCGTCGACACCACGAAGTTGGACGCGACGAAGCCGGTGAAGCTCTGCAACACGACCTTCGGCGGCCAGTTCAAGCCGCAGGCGGTGGTCTGGGACGGAAAGACTTCGGGCGGGGCGGTCGTGACGAGCGGCGTCTACGTCTGGCGCGTCGAAGCCGAAGAGAGCACGGTCACGGGGACCGTGCTGGTGGTGAGGTAATCCCATGAAAAACCACAAGAATCTCTGGCTTGCCTTGACCCTGGCGGCGGCCGTCTGCGAGAATGCCGGCGTGGCGCGCGCGGCGTATGACGACGTGGGAGTCGGGGCCCGGGTGACCGGCCTCGGCAGCGCGTTCACCGCGGTGGCCGACGACGTGTACGCGGTCTACTACAACCCCGCCGGCCTGGGCACGCTCGACCGCCCGATGCTGGCGACGACCTACTCGCGCCTGCACATGGGGCTCTCCGACGACTCGAGCCTCCAGAACTCCTTCGTGGGGTACTCCCACCCCGTCGCCAACGGGCGTCATGGGTCCTGGGGAGCGGCCTGGAACCGCTTCTCGCTCGACTCGCTCTACACGGAGAACAGCCTCTTCGCCTCCTACGGCCGCCGGCTGTTCGCCGAGCAGTTCCCGCACGGGTTCTACGCCGGGGCGTCCTTGAAGCTGCTCTCCCGCTCGCTCGGGAACACGGACGTGGCCGACAACGCCGTCAGCAACACGGGCCAGCGGCTCAACACGGCCGACCCCGTCCTGCAGAACGCGTCGAAGACGAACATGGACGTGGACCTGGGCTTCCTCTACCGCATCCGCCCGCGCCTGACCGCGGGCCTGGCCGTCCAGCACCTGATGGAGCCGAACATCGCGTTCGCCTCAAACGACTCGGACAAGCTGGGCCGGAACATGAAGCTCGGCCTGGCCTGGCAGACGGCCTGGACCTCCGTGTCCGGCGAGTTCGACATGCTGAAGGCCCCGGACGGGTCCACGGACAAAGTGGGCACCTTGGCCTTCGAGAAGTGGCTGCCGACCTTGATGTACGGCTCCTTCGGCCTGCGCGCCTCGTTGGGCGCCGGCAGCCGCGAGTACCGCCAGATGTCGGCGGGCCTGTCCTACCGCATCCACCGCCTCCAGCTCGACTACGGCTTCAACATCCCGCTCGGCGGCCTGCAGGGCACGATGGGCAGCCACCGCATGGGCCTGACCTACCGCTTCGGCACGGCGCGCGGCGCCGAGCCGCAGCTGGCCGAGGCCATCCTCGAGAACCTGCGCGAGCTGGCCGACGTCGGCAGCCCCGAGTTCCGGGCGCAGTCCGAGGAGCTGGCGCTCTACAAGCGCACCGCGCAGCAGGAGTTCCTGCGCCAGGCGCGGGTCGATACCGGCGAGGGCCGCTTCGGCGAGGCCAAGGAGAAGCTCAACCAGGCCCTGGGGCTCAACCCCAAGGACCAGCGCATCCAGCAGTCCTTGGAGCGCATGGGCATCGCGGCGGACGTGTTCCCCGCCCTGCCCGCCTTCCGCACCGACCCGGCCCAGGCCGCGCTCTACGAGGGCGTGATGGACTTCCTGGCCGGCCGCGACAAGGACGCGGTGCGCAAGCTCACCTACGCCGCCAGCCTCCAGCCGGCCGACGAGCGCTACGAGCGGCTGCTGCAGGCCGCGGAGCGCAAGGCCGGCCTGACCCGCGAGCTGCCGGTGGCGACGGGCGTCACCGCTCCGACCTTGGGCCGGGAGAAGGCCGTCGGGGCGTCCTTGGCCCTGATGGAGGTCGCGCTGCGCGAGTCCGACTACCCCAAGGTGGTCAAGCTCGCCGACGAGGTCTTGGAGCTCGACGCGCAGAACGTCCTGGCCTTCAAGCGCAAGGCGACCGCGCTCTACGCCCAGAAGAACTACGAGGAGGCCTTGCGGAACCTCCGCTCGGCCATGAAGTTCGAGCGCGACGGCGACGAGCGCAAGCGCCTCAAGTCGTACGTGGACGCGATGGTGGCCTTGATCGAGCGCAAGGCGCGCGACAAGGACGAGGCGAGCGTGCGGCCGCTGCCGATGAAGCCCGAGGAGCCGGCGAAGGGCGGGGCGAGCCCGCAGGAGATCCAGCGCCTCTACGAGGCGGGCGTGGACCTCTACGCGCAGAGCCGGTTGAGCGAGGCGGCGAACATGTTCCAGCGCATCCTGACGCTCGACCCGAAGAACGCCTCGGCCCAGCGCGCCCTGCGGCGCGTGCAGGCGGAGATCCTCCAGGGGGGCCAGCAGTAGATGACGATCCGAACCAAGCTCACGGTCTCGGTCACGCTGCTGTTCGCGGTGGCGCTGTCGACCTTGGGCCTCATCTTCATCCGCCTGGAGCGCGCGCAGCTCGAGCTCCAAGCGGGCGAGGATGCGCGCATCATCGTCAGCACGGTCGACCGGGCGGCCAGGGACGCGCTCGTGCAGCGCGACGACCTGCTGCTGCTGTCGTACATCAAGTTCCTGCAGCAGGAGTTCCCGGGCCTGTCGTTTGTGGACGTGTCCTGGACGGACGGAGAACGGACGCGGACGCACCACATCGGCCGGCCGCGGGAAGACGACGTCGACGCCAAGCGGGAGCAGATCCTCAAGGTCAAAGACCCCTCCGACCCGGCGCGCGTGGTGACGCTCGGCATCGACATCGACGAGGCCTATTTCAAGGCCCAGGTCGACGCGCGCGTGGGCCGCGTCACGCGCGACCTGATGCGTCTGTTCGGCATCGCCATCCTCGTCGCGGCGGTGTTCTCGGACTGGTTCGCGCGCAGCCTCACGAGGCCGTTGGCGGCCCTCTCCGAGGTGGCCGGCGAGATCGGCCGCGGCAAGCTCGGGGTGCGCCTCGAGTGGAAGTCGAACGACGAGGTCGGCTCCTTGGTGCAGGGCTTCAACCAGATGTCGCAGCGCCTCGAGGAGCTCGACGCCATGAAGCGCGACTTCGT
This sequence comes from bacterium, assembly GCA_004322435.1. Classification (GTDB taxonomy): domain Bacteria; phylum Elusimicrobiota; class Elusimicrobia; order UBA1565; family UBA1565; genus SCTT01. The sequence continues at coordinate 3,658 of SCTT01000560.1, read as the reverse complement.
CTCGGCGGTCACCCACGAGCTCCGCTCGCCGCTGGGGGCCATCGAGTCCTTCCTGAACCTGATGGCGGCCAAGATGGTGGGCGGGCGGCCCTCGGACCCGGCCCAGTTCCAGGCCTACTTCGACCGCATCAAGACCAACGTGGGGAGGCTGTCGGGCTTCATCAACGACCTCCTGGACGTGGCCAAGATCGAGCGCGGCAAGATGGAATGCACGCTGCGCACGATGCGCCTGCAGGACGTCGCCGGCGACGTCGTGCAGTTCTTCGAGGCCAAGGCCAAGGAGCAGGGGGTCACCCTCCAGACGAGACTCGACCCCAACCTGTCCCCGGTGCAGGGAGACCCCGAGCGCCTGCGCCAGGTCATCGTGAACCTGGTCTCGAACGCCTTGAAGTTCACCCCGAAGGGCGGCGCGGTCTGGATCCAGGCCGAGCAGTTCCGGGAGAACGGCGGGCGGTTCCTCGAGGTCGCCGTCGTCGACAACGGCCGCGGGATGGACGAGGACGACCAGAAGCGCCTGTTCCAGAAGTTCGCGCAGGGCAAGAACACCAACGAGCGCGTCGCCGGCCACCGCGGCACCGGCCTCGGGCTCGTCATCGTCAAGTCCATCGTCGAGGCCCACGGCGGCAAGGTCGGCGTCAAGTCGCAGGTCGGCAAGGGCACCCAGTTCCATTTCAGCGTCCGCATGTCGTAAAGTACCGAGGCAACCATGGCGACCAAGGTCCTGATCGTAGACGACGAAGAAGACTACCGGATCATCATGCGCGACGTCCTCGAGGGCGCCGGCGTCGAGGTGGTCGTCGCCGTCGACGGGCAGGACGGGGTCGAGAAGCTGCCCGAGGGACCCTTCGACGCGGTGCTGGTCGACTGGATGATGCCGCGGATGGACGGCCAGACCTTCGTCCAGACCCTGCGCCGGGACCCTTCCCGCAAGGACGTGCCCGTCATCATGCTGACCGTCAAGCAGACGGCCGACGACGAGCTCGAGGCCCTGCACTTCGGCGTCGACGACTTCATCGTCAAGCCCTTCCAGGCCGAAGACCTGCTGGCCCGCCTGCGCGCCGTCCTGCGCCGGGCCAAAGCCTGAGGCTCTTCTTGGCCTGGCCGCTCTCCGGGCCGGCCGCGGAAGCGGCCGGCCGGGCCATCGCAGGCCTGCGTGCCGCCGCTCCGGGCGCGCGCTGGTACGACCCGGCCACCCTCCATGTGACCGCCGCCTTCCTGGGCGAGGTCCCCGCATCCCGTGTCCCCGAGCTCAGGGCGCTGGCCGCCGCGGCGGAAGGCGCTTCCCCCTCGCCCCAGCGCGCCGCTCTCGAAGGCCTCGGCGCCTTCCCCTCCTGGGACGCGCCGCGCATCGTCTGGGCGGGCGTCGGCGAGGGGGCGGCCGCGCTGTGCGCCCTCGAGGCCGGGCTGAGGGCGCGGTTGGCCGCCGCGGGCTTTCCCATCGAGGACCGTCCGTTCACCCCTCACGTGACTTTGGGACGGCTCAAGGACAAGCGGCAGGCCGCGACCCTGCGGGCCGCGGCAGGACCCTGGACCGGGCCCGAGGCCTGGCGCGCGGCCGCCTTCCCCTGCGGCCCCGTGCGCCTCTATTCGAGCGTGCTGGCGGCCTCCGGGGCCGTCCATGCGGAGGCGTTGGGATGAAGCGCCTCTTGGCCGCCCTGGCCGTGCTGGGCACCGGGGCGATGGCCGTGCTCTGGTCGCAGTTCCCTCCCGGCCTGCCGACCAAGGTGGAGGTCCCCGGGGGACAGTCGGCCCGGGAGACCGCCGTGTTCCTCAAGGGCGAAGGGGTCATCCGCAGCGTATTCCTCTTTAAGCTCGCCGGGAAGCTCACGCATTGGGACCGTTCCCTCAAGCCCGGCCTCTACGAGCTGCGCCGCCCGATGGGCGAGTTCGCCGCCTTAAAGCGCCTCTACGAGGGCAAGGTCGAGTCGCTCAAGGTGGCCATCCCCGAGGGCTTCATGGCCAAGCAGATCGCCGACCGCCTCGAGGCCTCCGGCATCACCGCGGCGGCGCCGTTCATGGACTACGTCCGGGCCAACAACCTGGAAGGCCGGCTCTTCCCGACGACCTATCACTTCGCGAAGGGGCTCTCCGCCGAGGCGGTCGCCCACCACATGCACCAGGAGTTCCAGCAGCAGATCCTCCCCCTCTACCGCGAGGCCCGTGAGGAGCGCTTCACCGAGGACCAGATCCTAGCCTTGGCCTCCATCGTCCAGCGCGAGGCGCACGAGCTCTCCGAGATGCCCACCATCGCCTCGGTCTACCGCAACCGCCTGGTCAAGCGGATGCGCCTCGAGGCCGACCCGACCGTCCAGTACGCCCATGGCCGGGACACCGGGGACTGGATGAAGGGGATGCGCTTCAAGCACTTGGAGATCCAATCGCCCTACAACACGTACATGTACTTCGGCCTGCCCCCCGGCCCCATCTGCTCGCCCGGCCTCGACGCCGTCCGGGCGGCGCTGCGCCCGGCGCAGACGGACTTCCTCTATTTCGTCGCCGAGGGCGACACCGGGCGGCACATCTTCTCGCGCACCTTGGTCGAGCACAACGCGGCCATCGCCCGGGTCAAGAAGCTCAAAGGCGGCACCCGTTAGGCGATTCTTGTTATAATCGCCCTGTCGGGCGTGTAGCTCAGTTGGGAGAGCGCTACCTTCGCAAGGTAGAGGTCGCAGGTTCGATCCCTGTCACGTCCACCACTTCATAGGAAGCCCCGGGCCCCCGCCCGGGGCTTCCTCTTTGTACTCCTAATCAGGGACAGTCCCCTATTTGGAGACTACAGATCGGGGACTGTCCCCTATTTGGAGTTAGACCAGTTTGATGCCCAGCTCTTTGAGCTGGCGCTCGTTGGCGGGGCCGGGGGCTTCGGAGAGGGGGTCGGTGCCCTTGGCGCTCTTGGGGAAGGCGATGACCTCGCGGATGGCGTCCTCGCCGCAAAGCATCGCGACAACGCGGTCGAAGCCGATGCCGATGCCCCCGTGCGGCGGGGCGCCGTGCTCCAAGGCGTTTAAGAGCAGGCCGAAGCGCTTGCGGCGCTCCTCGGCGTCATAGCCCATGAGCTCGAGGACCTTCTCTTGCAGCGGGACGCGGTGGTTGCGGATGGAGCCGGAGCCCAGCTCCCAGCCGTTAAGGACCAAGTCGTACTGGTGCGACTTGACGTTGCCGGGGTCGGTGTCGAGCTTGGGAATCTCGGCCTCGAGGGGCGCCGTGAAGGGGTTGTGCATGAAGGTCCAGCCGCCCGTCTCGGCGTCCTTCTCGAGGAGCGGGAAGTGCTTGACCCACAAGAACTGCCAGGGCTTTGAGGGCTTGAGCTCGAGCTTGGCGATGAGCTCTTTGCGGACGGCGCCCAAATGCGTCCCCACGGTGATGGAGTCCCCCGCCCCGAAGAGGAGGACCTCGTCGGGCTGCGGCGCGAACTTGTCTTTCAAGGCCTGCAGCTCGGCCGGGCTCATGAACTTGGCGATGGGCGAGTCGGGCGTGAGCTCGGGGCCCTTGAAGCGGATCCAGGCCAACCCCTTGCCGCCCAAGGACTTCACGAGGTCGGTGAGCTTGTCGATGTCGGCGCGCGAGAGGGTCTTCGCGCCGCGCGCGAGCAGGCCGCGCACCACGCCGCCGGCCTTCACGGCTTCGCCGAAGACCTTGAAGGCGGAGCCGGTGAAGA
>SCTT01000559.1 GCA_004322435.1 bacterium | reverse complement strand
TCTACCTTCTGGCCGCCTCGCGCCTGGGCGTCGACCCGGCCCACTGCACCGCGGTGGAAGACTCCCGCTACGGGGTCGCGGCCGCCAAGGCCGCCGGGATGCGCTGTCTGGCGGTCCGGTGCGCCGACAACGCCGAGCAGGACCTCTCCCAAGCCGACGCCGAGATCCCGGCGCTCCACGGCTCCCTCGACGTCCTGCTGGGCCTTCGGGCCTAGGACGTAAGACCCCGTCGGCGGCCCCTTCGGCCCTGAGCGGCGGGGCGGGGAGCCCTTACAATGGACGCATGGAACACGCCGCCCTCGCCGTCGCCCTAGCCGCCTCTTTGGCCGCGCCGTCCTTAGACGGCGTCTTCGAGCGCCTGCGCGACCGTACGGACCCTCAGGGGCAGGTGGAGGCGGCCGCGGAGCTCTCGCGCCGCGCCGGCGGGCTCGACTTAGGCGACCAGCACCGCGCCGTGACGGCGCTGGCGCAGGCGGCTTCCGACTCCTTCAGCGCCGGCCAGGTCCGCGGGAAGGCCCTCGACGCGCTGGGACGTTCCGCGGGAGCGATGAGCGACGAGCAGTCCCGCCGCGAGGCCGTCCGCACCCTCCTCGAGCACGCTGCCGCCGACGGCCCGCAGGATTTCCGCACCGAGACCAAGGTGTACGCGCTCCGCGGTCTGGCTCAGGCGGCCGCCCGGCTCCCCTCGGACGACGAGACGCGCGCGGGCGTGTTGGGCGCGGCCCTCGACGCGATGCGCGGGCAGTCCCGGCCGGCCGAACGGACGCAGGGAGCCATGCTCCTGGACTCGGCGCTGCGCGGCGGGGCGCTCGGGGCGATGCTCCGCTCCTATCCTCTGAAAGGCCGGTTCGAATACGAGGTCGTGTCGCCGCTCGAGGGGGGCGGCCTCTCCGCCCTGTACTCCGACGCGCAGGGCACCCTCGAGTACCGCTATTTCCTGATGCGCTCCTTGGCCCTGATGGGCCGCGTCATCGGGTCCGAGCCGAACCTGCCCCACCGCTGCCGGGCCATCCTGTCCGCGATGGCGCAGAGCGACCCCGACCCGCGGCTGCGGGAGATGGCGCGGCTGTATTCGTATCCTTCCCGATAATCCTCGGACTCTTCCTTTATAGGTATCCTACGGGGGATGTCCGGCCCCTCCGACTCCGAACTCGTCTCCGCGGCCCAGGAAGGCGACCGGGACGCCTTCGCGGACCTGGTCCGCCTCCACCATCCCAACGTGTACGGGCTGTGCCTGGGGATGCTGGGCGACCCGGCCGCCGCCGACGACGCGGCGCAGGAGGCCTTCCTGTCGGCCTGGAAGGCGCTCAAGTCCTTTAAAGGCGACTCCGCCTTCGGGACCTGGCTCCACCGCATCGCCGCCAACAAATGCCTCGACGCCCTGCGCCGCTCCGCCCGCCGCGGCGAAGACTCCCTCGACGCCATCCTCGAGGGGGGGGGCTCCCGGTCCGAGTCCGTCCAAGCGGGCGGCCGGGGGCCCGAGGAAGCCGCGGCGGCCGCGGACCTCTCCGCCAAGGTGATGGGGAGCCTCAGCGACGAATATCGCCTGGTCCTGACGCTGCGCGAGGTCCAGGGCCTGAGCTATGAGGAAATCATGACCGTCATGGACTGCTCGCTCGACTCGGTGAAGGCCCGCCTGCGCCGGGCCCGCGAGGCGGCGTTGGAAAGGCTGCGACACTTTTCGGGTGGGGGCGGCGTCTTATGAACGAGGGAGATATGGAAGACCGGGACTCAGCATCGGACGCCGCCTGGGAAGAGGCGCGCGGGCGCCTGTTCCGCCCCGCGCCGCCGCCCACGCGCGCCGAGACGGAGGCGTTCACGCAGCGCGTGCTCGCGCGCATCCCCGAGGAGGCCCCGGCGTGGACCCCGTCGCGCTGGCTGATGCCCTCGCTGGCGTTCTCGGCGGCGGCGCTCGCGCTGTCCTTGGCCCTGCCGGCCCGCGACGAGGACGCGGCGGACGTCGCCTCCGCATGGGCCGCGGCCCCGCTCGGGGCCGAGGACGTGCTGGGCTACACCCTGGAGGACCTGTGACCGCCGACTGGCGCAAGCTCCTGCCCGCCCTGCTGGCGGCCTTCGCGTTGGGCGCCGCGTTCGGCTCCTGGGCGCAGCGGCTGGGCGGCCCCCGGCACCGCATGATGCCGCCGCCCCCCGCGATGATCGTCGCCCGGCTCGACCGCGAGCTCAAGCTCGACCCCGAGCAGCGCAGGGCCGTGCTCGAGCTCCTCGAGGCGCGCCGGCCCGCGGCCGAAGGCCTGCTCAAAGAGGGCTTCGAGAAGATGGAAGAGCTGCGGCGCTCGGTCCACGCCGAGGTCCGGGTCCTGCTGCGCCCCGACCAGCAGACGAAGCTCGACGCCTTCACCGAGCGGATGGAAGCCCGGCGCCGCAAGCGCTGGGGCGAGCCCAAAAAGTAGCGGCGCGCAGGACCTTCTCGGACCATGCCCGGGCTCGCCTCCGCGTTCGCCGCCATCGCCCTGTGGAGCACCCTGGCGACGCTGACGGTGAAGCTGTCGGCCGTGCCTCCGCTCCTCTTGGCGGGCTGCGCGCTGTGCATCGGTTCCGTCTTCGGCTGGGGGCGCTGGCGGCAGTGGCGGATGCGCCCGCCCGTCCTCGCGCTCGGCGTCTACGGCCTGCTCGGCTACCACCTGGTCTTCTTTCAGGCCCTGCGCCGCGCGCCCGCCGTCGAGGCGAACCTCGTCAACGACCTCTGGCCGCTCCTCATCATCCTGCTGACGCCCGTGTTCCAGCGGGGGCGCGGCCTGAGCGCCCGGCATGCGGGGGCGGGGGCCTTGGGGTTCACGGGGGCGGCCCTGCTCGTGACCGGGGGACGCTGGGGCTTCGAAGCCGAGCATGCCGTCGGCTACGCCTTCGCGCTGGCCGCCGCGGCGGTGTGGGCCACGTACTCTTTGGCGTCGAGCCGGCTCGGGAAGGTCCAGACGGGGGCGGTCGGCGCCTTCTGCGCGGTGTCGGGGACGCTCGCGCTCCTGCTGCACGCGCTCGTCGAGCCGCCCTACGCGCTGAGCGCGGCCGAAGCGCCCTACGTCCTGGCGATGGGGTTGGGGCCGCTCGGCTACGCCTTCTACGCCTGGGACGATGCGATGAAGCGCGGGGACCCGCGCGTCGTCGGCGCCCTGTCCTACCTGATCCCGCTGGCCTCGACCTTGCTGCTCGCCGCCTTCACCGGCCGGGTGCTGGGCGGCGTGGTCTGGCTGGCGATGGCGCTCGTCATCGGCGGCGCCGCGCTCGGGGCGAAGCCGGAGCGGGCAGCCCCGCCTTGATGCGCGCCGCCTCGGCCTCGTCGACCGGCACGAAGCGGCCCAGCCCGGGCTCGTAGGCGTCGACCTCGGCGCGCTCCAGGTGGAACCACCAGCCGTGGAGCCTGAGGCGGCCCGCGGCGAGGGCGCGCCGCACCGACGGGAAGGTCTTCAGGTGCTCGAGCTGCGCGAGAACGTTGGCCTGGCTCAGCCGGTCGGCCTCCGGCAGGCCCCGCCCCAGGGCGGGCTGCCGGCGCAGCACGGCCCGGGCCGCCTCCGCGTGCTTGAGCCAGCCCTTGAAGCCCGGGGTCTTCGCCGTGGTCCGGCCGGCGGCCAGGGCGCCCATCGCGCCGCAGTGCGAGTGCCCGCAGACGACGATGTCCTCGACGCCGAGCACGCGCACCGCGAACTCGACCGCCGCGGTCTCGCCGTCGTCGACGCCGTGCGGGGGCACGATGTTCCCGACGTTGCGGGTGACGAAGAGGTCGCCGGGGTCCGTCGACGCGAACACGTTCGGGGCGACGCGGGAGTCCGAGCAGGCGATGAGCATCGCGTCGGGGGACTGGCCCAATGCCAGGCGCGCGAACTTGGCGTGCATCCCGGGCCGCACGTCGCGCCGGAACTTCACGATGCCGTCGAGGAGCTTCCTCACGGGGGGACTATAGCAAGGACGGCCCCTGACGAGTAGATTTACGCGCTTCGGGCGCGTGGGTTCGAGGATTTCCAACGGCGGAAATCCTCGAACCTCCTCTCCGTTAACAGCGGAGCAGAAGCGCATGACGCATTCGTGCCGTTTTTGAGGGTTCGTCTTTGGTCAGGGTGCGGCCTTAAGCAGGGCCGCGCGAAATATCAGGAGGAAGCGCATCGGGGTGTGCGTTTTGTAAAAAATAGCCTCGTGATTATCGGCAGAAATCACCGTCGGCGCCGACGGTGAATCTTCCTGATTTTTTTGGAATTAATTTTTAGAAAACGTACACCCCCGGTCGTCCGTCTAAACAGGATGAACCATCTTTCCCGCCTTGGATGGGACCGTCCTGAATTCAGGATTCTTGCCGTTCATTGAGAGGGGCTTCGAGGATTGCCGATGTCGGCAATCCTCGAAGGCACGCGCCCGAGGCGCGTAAACTGCGCCGTTGTGATCACTGTCCGTCTCTTCTCTTGACGAATTTTTG
>SCTT01000558.1 GCA_004322435.1 bacterium | reverse complement strand
CGTCTGCGCCGCGGCCGGGGGCCGAGGATCGTCCACGGGCAGGATGCTGACGGCCAGCACGCGCGCCTCCCCCGCGATGTCCCGCAAGGCGGGGACCTGGGCCAGGCAGTCGTCGCAGAAGTTCGTGAACCAGAGCGCGGTGGGCCGCCCGTCGCCGGCCGAGAGCCGGTGGCGGCGCCCCGCGGTGTCCTCCAGCGCGAAGTCGGGGAACGTCGAGCCCACCGCCAGCCCGCGGCTCAGGCGGGACCGCAGCGGCCACAACAGCCTCCACAACCGCAAACCCGGCATCAGTGCTCCTTGATCTCCTCGAGCGGGATGGTCGCCGGGTCGCGGCGGCCTTCCTGCAGCTCGCCGTGCCACTTCCAGAGGAAGTAGACGGCGGGATAGACCACGAGCTCCATGGTGAAGCTCGTCGCCAGGCCGCCGACGAGCGGCGCCGCGATGCGCTTCATCATGTCGGAGCCCGCACCCACGCCCCACATGATGGGAGCCATCGCCGCGAAGTCCACCGCCACCGTCATCAGCTTGGGGCGCACGCGCTTGACCGCGCCTTCGACGACGGCCTCGACCAAGTCCGCCCGCGCGCGCAGGGTCCCCGCGCGCAAACGGTCGTAATAAGCGAGGTCCAGGTAGAGCAGCATGAAGGTGCCCGTCTCGGCGTCCAAGCCGAGCAGCGCGATGATGCCGACCCAGACCGCGATGGACATGTTGTAGTCCAAGACCCACAGGATGGCGAAACAGCCCAGCGCGGAGAACGGGACCGCCAGCAGGACGATGCCGGCCTTGGTCCAGGACCCGGTGTTCATATAGAGGAGGATGACGATGATCCCCAAGGTCAGCGGCACGACGACCTTGAGGCGCTCCTTCACGCGCGCCATGTTCTCGTACTGGCCGCTCCACTGGACGGCGTAGCCCGCGGGCAGCTTCACCGAGGCTCCGACCGCCTTCTTGGCTTCCTCGACGAAAGAGCCCAGGTCCCGCCCCGCCACGTCCACGTAGACGTAGCCGGCCAGCAGGCCGTTCTCGTTGCGGATCATCGCCGGGCCGGTGCGCCGCACGATCTCCGCCAGCTGTCCCAGCGGGACCTGCGCCCCTCCCATCGTGGGGATGAGGACGCGTTTGAGCTGGTCCAAGTCCTCGCGCAGCTCGCGCGGGTAGCGGACGTTGATGGTGTAGCGCTCGCGGCCTTCCACCGTCGTAGTCACCGGCTCCCCGCCGATGGCCGAGCCGATGACCATCTGCACCTCGCGCACCGAGAGGCCGTAGCGGGCGAGCTGGTCGCGCTTGAGGTCAAAGTCCACGAAGTAGCCGCCGGCGGTGCGCTCGGCGAACACGCTGCGCGTCCCGGGCACGCCGCGCACGGCCGCCTCGATCTCGGCGCCCAGGCGCTCGATTTCCTTCAAGTCGGCCCCGAAAACCTTGATGCCGATGGGCGTGCGCACGCCGCTCGAGAGCATGTCGATGCGGGCCTTGATGGGCATGGTCCAGGCGTTGGTGACGCCGGCCAGCTTCAGATGGGAGTCGAACTCGGCGATAAGCTCCTCGGCGCTCAGGCGGTCGCTCCAGACATGGCGCAGCGGGACCTTCAGGAACTCGGGGAATCCCGAGTACCAGCGCTCCTTCTCGCGCCAGGTGTCTTTGGGCTTCAAGACGATGACGGTCTCCATCATCGAGAACGGCGCGGGGTCGGTGGAGGTCCCGGCCCGGCCGGCCTTGCCGTGTACGCGTTCGACCTCGGGGAAGGACTTGAGGATGCGGTCCTGCGTCTGCAGGATGCGCTCGGCCTCCGTCACCGACAGCCCCGGCAGCGTGGTCGGCATGTAGAGGATGGTCCCTTCCTCGAGCGGCGGCATGAACTCGGAGCCCAGGCCCAGGTAGAGCGGCACGCTCAGCGCGGCCAACAACCCCGCCGCGGCGACGACCTTCCGGGGACGTTCCAACGTCCAGCGGCAGACCGGCTCGTAGAGCCCGAAGAGGAACCGGCTGACCGGGTGCTTCTCCTCGGGGACGTAGGTCCCGATGAACGCGGCGTCGGCGGCGCGGGCGAGCCAGCGCGGCTTGAACGCGTGCGGTTCGACGCGGCTGAAGAGCATCCGGACCGCCGGGTCGAGCGTGATGGCGAGGAAGGCCGCCATGGCCATGGCCAAGGTCTTCGTATAGGCCAAGGGCTTGAAGAGGCGGCCTTCCTGGTCCACCAAGGTGAAGATGGGGAGGAAGGCGACCGCGACGACCAACAGCGAGAAGAAGACGCCCGGGCCGACCTCCTGGAGCGCGCTCAGGCGCACGTCGTGGAACGTGCCGGGCTTGCCGGCGGCGAACCAGCGCTCGATCTTCTTGTAGGCGTTCTCCACCTCGATGATGGCGCCGTCGACGAGCACGCCGATGGAGATCATGACGCCGGTCAGCGACATGATGTTGAGGGTGACGCCCATGAAGTAGAGCGGCACGAACGTCAGCAGGGCCGCGATGGGGATGGTGATGATGGGGACGAGGGCCGAGGGGATGTGCCAGAGAAACAGCATGATGACCAAGCTCACGAGCAGGAGCTCGACCTTCAAGTCGTGGATGAGGGTCCCGATGGCCTCCTTGATGAGGCCCGAGCGGTCGTAGGTGGTCACGACTTCGACGCCCTCGGGAAGCCCCGCTTTGAGCTCTTCCAGGCGCTCTTTGACCCGCCCGATGACGTTCAAGGCGTTCTCGCCGTGGCGCATCACGACGACGGCCCCGACGGCGTCGCCTTCCCCGTCCAAGTCCCCGATGCCGCGGCGCAGCTCCGGGCCCACGGCCACCTTCGCGACGTTGCGCAGGAGGACGGGCGTCCCCTTCATGTCGCGGGCCACCACGACGGCCTCGATGTCGGCGACGGAGCGGACGTAGCCGCGCCCGCGGACCATGAACTCGGTGCCCGCGAACTCGATGAGGCGCCCGCCCGCCTCCTCGTTGCCTTCCCGCACGGCGTCGACCACCTTGGTGATGGGGATGCCGTAGGCCGCCAGCGCGTTGGGGTCGACGGTGACCTGGTACTGCTTCTGGAAGCCCCCGAAGGCCGCCACCTCGGCGACGCCCGGCACGGACTGCAGCTGATAACGGAGATACCAGTCCTGCAGGCTGCGCAGCTGCTGGAGGTCGTGGCGGCCCGTCTTGTCCACCAACGCGTACTGGAAGACCCAGCCCACCGCCGTGGCGTCGGGGCCGATCTCGGTCTTGACCCCTTCGGGCAGGGTCGGCAGGACCTTCGAGAGGTATTCCAGCGCGCGCGAGCGGGCCCAGTAGATGTCGGTGCCGTCCTCGAAGATGACGTACACGAAGCTGAAGCCGAAGTCGGAGAAGCCGCGCACCGCCTTGACCTTGGGCGCCCCGAGCAGCGCCGAGACGATTGGATACGTCACCTGGTCCTCGATGAGGTCGGGCGAGCGGTCCCAGCGCGAATAGACGATGACCTGGGTGTCCGAGAGGTCGGGGATGGCGTCGAGCGGGGAGACCTTGGCCAGATACCAGGAGCCGGCCAGGGCCGCCGCCGTCAGCAGGATGACGGCCAGCTTGTTCTCGGCGCTCCAGCGGATGACGCGGTTGATCATCGGTGCCCCGCGTGCGGGTCGGCCGGCGGCGCGGCCGCTCCGGCCTTCTTCGCCGCGGCGCCGACCGCGGCCTTGAGGCGCGACTCCGAGTCCACGAGGAAGTTGGCCGAGGTGACGACCTTCTCCCCCTCCGTCACGCCGGCCTTGAGCTCGTAATAGCCCTCCGCCTTGGTCCCGACCTCGACGACCCGAGGCTCGATGCGCCCGTCGCCCAGGTCCACGAAGGCCACGCGGCGCTCTCCGGTGTCGATGAGCGCGGATTCGGGCAGGGCCAGCCCGTTCCCCAACGCGACGCTCACCGAGACGTCCGCGTACATCTCGAGCTTGAGCGCCCCGTCCGGGTTGGGCACGTAGATGCGCGCCTTCAGCGAGCGGGTCGCCGCGTCGAGGATGGGGTCGAGCGAGCGCACCGTCCCCCTGAACGTCCGCCCGGGGAACGCGGGCGTCGTCAGCGTCGCCGGCTGGCCGGGCTTGACCAAGCCCGCCTCCTGCTCGTAGACCTGGGCGTACACCCAGACCGCCGCCCCGCCGACCAGGAGGTTCGTGGAGGCCTCCTCCGACCCGGCCTGGCGGATCTGCTCGGGCGAGAGGCCCATCTGGCGGAGCTTGAGCTCGGAGGCCTTGAGCAGCGCGTCGGCGCGCTCCTTGGCCTCGGGCAGGGCGCTCCCTTCGAGCTTGCGGCGCGCGCGCGCCGCCTCGCGGTACTCGACCGTCGCGTTGTAGAGGTCCGGGTCGTAGGCCACGCGCCCGCTGGCCCGCACCGCGCGGGTCAGCGAACGGCGCCCCACGGCCTCGGACTTGAGCCCGATGACGCGGCGCCGCTCCTCGGAGAGCGTCACCGCCGCCTGGCCGCCCGAGCCGCCGGGCATCTGCGCGTCGTAGACGGGCACGAACTCCCGTCCGTCGTCGGTCTTCGCGGGGACCGCGGACTTGTGCTCCGGGTGGTCGGGATGCCGGTAGTAGACCGGCTGGCCGTCGGGGACCTGGGCCACGTGGCTGCCGCAGACCGGGCAGTCCACCGTCTCCCCGGCCGTCTGCGGGAGCTCCATCTTGCAGCCGGCCATCTTGCAGTTGTGCAGGACGCAAAAACGCGCGCCCGAGAACGACTTCGTGCCGTCCGCGGCGACGGCCGCTTCTTGCCTCACGAGGTCCATGTTGCAGATGGGGCAGGCGCCCGGCGCGTCCTTGACGACCTCGGGGTGCATCGGGCAGGTCCAAAGAGCCGCGGCCGGCGCCGCCGGGGCCGCGCTCTCGTCTTTGACGAGCGCCATATGGCAGATGGGGCACTCGCCGGGGCCGTTTTGGACGACCTCGGGATGCATCGGGCAGCGATAGACGGCCGTGGCGGCGACCGCGGCGCCCTGGCGGCGCGCAAGGAAGACCCCGGTCCCGGCGGCGGCGGCGACGAGGAGGGCGACGGCGGCGACGGCGGCTTTGCGGTTCATATCAGAGCTCCTGTCCGACCATGTCTTCCAGCTCGCCCTGGTGCGTGTGGGCCTCGGCGCGCATCTTCTCGAATTCGAGCGTGTTCTCGAGGAACGACCGCTGGGCGTCCAGGAGGTCCAGGAACCCCCCGCGGTCCGACTGGTACGCCGCCTCGGCGGTGCGCAGCGCCGACTCGGACTGCGGCAGGATGGTGGTGCGGTAGACCTCCGCGAGGCGCACGGCCGCCGTCCAGTGGCCGTACGTGGACAGCACGCCGGCCTTGGTCTCGAGCCGGACGGCGGAGGCCTCCGCGCGCGCCGTCGCGCGCTCGGCGTCGGCCTCCCGCACCGCGGCGGCCGGGCGCCAGAACCACAGCGGGAGCCGGAAGCCCGCGACCGCGTCGTGCGTGGAGCCGGTCATCGGCGCCTTGCGGCGGCGGTATTGGAGCATCACCGTGGGCAGGAGCTCGGCCCGCGCCAGGCTCGAGGCGCTCTCCGCGCGCTCCGCCGTCAGCGCCGCGGCCTTGAGGGCCGGCCTCCCCGCCGCCGCGGTGCGCTGGAGCTCCTCGAGGCTGGGAACGTGGGGCCAAGCGGCGTCGGCGGGGCGCGGCAGGCTCCCCGGCTCGCGGCCCATCAGCGCCGAAAGCTCGGCCTCGGCGACCGGGATCTCATGGTCTTTGAACTCGCGCAGGCCCTGCATCTTGCTGAGCTCGACCGAGGCCTTGAGCGCGTCGGCTTGGCCGGCGCGCCCCGCGGCGACCTTGGCCTCGGCCACGCGGGCGACGCGGCGCAGGATCTCGATGTTCTGGTCCAACAGGTCGCGCTCCACCCATACCAGGCGCAGCGCGGCGAAAGCGGCCCGGGCCTTCGACAAAACGGCGCGACGGACCGCGGCGGCCTCGGCTTCGGCGGCGCCGGCGGCGTGCCGCGCGGCGCTGCGGCGATAGAGGTAGACCGGCGGCAGGTCGAGCTCCTGCTGGACGTTCCATGAGCGCTCGTCGGCGTCGAGCGGGCTGCGCCCGGCGGGGGCGTACATGCGCTCCAGTTCGAAGACGGGCGACGCCGGGGTCCAGGCTTGGGGGACCCTGGCCCGGAAGGCCTCGGCCCGGGCGCGTGCCGCGGCGAGCGCGGGATTCTCCGCTTCGACGGCGGCGGCGACCTGGGCATACGTCAGCGTCGCGCTGGATTGGCTCCAGGCTGGGACAGACGACGCGAGAACGAACAGCGGAATCAGCTTCTTCATAAACGCTCCCTACGGGTCAGACGGACGGCGACGGTCGGGGACGGCCTAACAGGACGTTAGGCGACGGGGGGAGCGCGGGGAGCGGCGGGTGAGGCGTGGCCCGGGGAGGAGGCGCCCGGCGGGCCGTGCTGGGCGATGAAGCGGGACCGGACGGACGCGGCGGGGGCGAACTCGAAGACCGCCACGAAGAAGGCGGAGAGAATCGGGGCCGGCAGCGCCACGGAGGCCGACAGGGCGCCCGGCAGCAGGAGGCAGCAGTTCGAGTCGGCCTTTTCCGGAGCCTGCCCCGGGCAGCAGTCGTGCGCCTGCTTCGGCGTCCAGGCCGTCCCCATGTCCATGCCCATGCCGAGGCACAGGAAGGACGACAGGGCCAGCGCCCCGCCCAAGACAGCCGAAATCGCCTTCTTGACCATCATCGTCATTATATCCGAAAAGCTCCCCGCCGCAAGTTCCGCCGTGTCACGACGTCATGCACCGGTTCGGCCATGCGGCCTACGCGGCGGGGCGCAGGAGCCTGACGACGACCTGCGGCACCTTCGAGAAATGCGCGTCCGCCGTGACGACCTCGAAGCCGTGCTGCATCGCGCTGGCGGCGATCCAAACGTCGTTGGTGGGGATCGGCGTACCCGCGGCCCGCAAGCCGGCCACGATCGCGGCGTAGCGGCTCGAGGTCTCCTCGTCGATGGGGACGACTTTGACCCGGGCGCTCGACAGGAAGTCGTCGAGCTCGCGGAGGTTCTTGTCGCGCCGGCGGCCGAGTCCGAAGCCGGCGAGCAGCTCGCCGATCACGACGGGATTGAGATGGACCAGGTCGGCGGAGGCCAGCACCTCCTTGGCGTCCGGGTCTCCCCGGAAGAGGGCGGAGTAGGCGGAGGTGTCGAGGAGAAGCCGGGTCAACCCCAAAGCTCCGGGTCGATCCGGCGCTGACCCGCGAGCGCCTCGTCGAACGCGCGCGCCTCGTCGGCCGACCATGCCCCGGAGAACCGGTCGAGGTCGTCATGGCGCTGCCTTCGGGGCTTTGTCAGGCCCATCGCCTGCTCGAGGAGCGCCAGGACGGCGCCGCTCAGGCTCTGCCCCGTTTCGCGGGCTTTGCGCTCGATCTCGCGAGCCAGTTCGGGCTTAAGATGCCGTAAAGTCAGGGCTTTCATGGGAATCTATTTTTGCATCACTCTGCATCAATTGTAGCATCAGAATAGTCTCGCCGTCAAGGGCCCACCCCAGGGGGCCCTATGGCCCAGGCGGATGAAAGGGGTGCAGGTACACTAATGCCAGGTGAGGACCAAACGCTGGCTGGCCGTAATCGCCGTCTGGGGCTTGGTGCCCCTGGCGGCCTCCGCCGCTTCCCCGGCCCTCGAAGGACGCCTGGACCATATCTTTGACCAGGCGGCCACCCGAAAACCGCTGGAAATAAAAGCAGGAATCGTGCGCGGTAAGGAATCCGCCCACCGCCAGCCCGCCTTCTCCCCCCTCCCTTATTCCGGCTCCTTAAAGGCCACCCGCTCGATGGTGGTGGTCCCCGACCCAGTCCCGACCAAGCCTTACAAACGCCTGTTCGCCCGGCTCCTCAAGGAGAACGGCAAGACCGACCGGTACGATGACGCCCTGCTCTCGGAAGCCCGTAAGCGGGGCCTCGACCCCCGGCTCCTCAAGGCCATCATCGCCGCCGAGTCCGAATTCAACCCGAAGGCCCTCTCCCCCAAGGGGGCGTTGGGCCTCATGCAGGTCATGCCCGCCACGGCCGAGTCCATGGGCGTCCCCCGAGGCCTCATCAAGGACCCCTGGCAGAACATCCGCGCCGGCGCCGCCTACATCGCCAAGCTCTACGAGGTCATCGCCGCGCGCCACAACATGAAGGGTGTAAGGATGGCGGACGCCCCGGTCTGGATGGTCCAGCGCGTCATCGCCTCCTACCACGCCGGCCCCAAGTTCCTGGCGCGCGGGTCCTGGTACAAGTCCACCCGCCTCTACGTGCGCAAGGTCCTCCTCTTCTACCAGTCCCGGGTCACCGACGTCCGCCGTCAGTCCTCCGCGGCGGTGCCCGCGGAAGGGCTGACCGTCGCCTGGAATTAGTAAACTCGCAGCGTGAAGTTGGCCACTTTTCGCCCGGCTGCGGGCGCCGAGCCGCGCGTCGGCGTCGTCGTCGGCTCGGACCTCCTCGACCTCTCCGCCGCCTCCGGCGGGAAGCTCCCGGCCACGATGCTCGGGCTCATCGAGGCCGGGCCGGCCGCCTGGGACGCCGCCCGGGCGCTCGAAAAGGCCGCTCCGGCCGGTCCCCGCACGCCGCTTTCAAAGGCGAAGCTCCTCGCCCCCCTCCCCAACCCCACCGCCCTGCGCGACTTCTTCGCCTTCGAGGACCACGCCCGGGCCGGCTCGAAGCGGCGCAACGAGCCCTTCCCCGAGGACTGGTACTCCATCCCGGCGTACTATAAGGGGAACCACCGCGAAATCTACGGGCCCGAGGACACCGTCCCGTGGCCCAGCTACACCCGCAAGCTCGACTTCGAGTGCGAGATCGCCTGCGTGGTCGGACGCAAGGGCCGCGACCTCTCGCCCGAGGACGCCGCCGCCCACATCTTCGGCTACACCGTCTTCAACGACCTCTCCGCGCGCGACATCCAGAAAAAGGAGATGGTCCTGCGGATGGGGCCGGCCAAGGGCAAGGATTTCGCGAACGCCTTCGGGCCCTTCCTCGTGACGGCGGACTCCCTCGACCCCAAGCGCGACCTGACGATGACGGTCCGCGTCAACGGCGAGGTCTGGTCGTCGGGGGCCTTCGGCGCCCAGCACTGGGGCTTCCCGCTGATGGTCTCCCACGTGTCCCAGGGCGAGACGGTCTACCCGGGCGACGTCTTCGGCTCGGGCACCTTCCACAAAGGCTGCGGCCTCGACCTCGACCGGTGGGTGAAGCCCGGCGACGTCATCGAACTGGACGTCCCCGCCATCGGGGTGCTGCGCAACACCTTCGGGACTCCGGCCGCCCAGAAGGAGCTCGACTACCGGAAGGAGGCCGCGAAATGATCGTCCGCCGCGGGAAGGTCCCCCGAGCCCCTCATACGGAACAGCGCGGCCAGGACGGCGCTCTCGCCCTGGAAGAGATCCACGGCAGCTACGGCTTCTCCGGCCCCTGGAGCCGGAAGCTCCACGTCCGCGGCTATCCCACCGAGCAGGTCGCCGCGCCCAAGCGCGCCGCCTTCTCGCTGGCTCCGAAGGCCGCGCCCGAGGCGCCGCTGCAGCCCTTCCACATCCCGACGGGCAAGCTCCCGTACGCCGGCGACCCCGTGCGCGGCCGCGTCGCCCTCTTCACCGGGCCCAACACCACGCTCTCCGTGGTGAAGCCCGTGCGCTCTTCGCCCGCCGGAGAGTTCTTCCGGAACGGCGACCGGCACGAACTTTGGTTCGTCCAGGAGGGCTCGGGCGTGTTGGCCTCGGAGTTCGGCGACCTGGCGTTCCGGAAGGGCCATTACCTCGTCGTCCCCAAAGGGACGACGTATCGGATGGAGTTGGAGAGCCCTCGGGCCTGGCTCGTGGTCGTCGAGTCCCGCTGGCCGGTCTACTTCCCCATCCGCTACCTCAATGCCGCGGGGCAAGCCTCCCTTTCGTCGCCCGTCGTCGAGTCTATGGCCGTGCCGCCGACTTTCCGGCCTCCCATCGACAAGAACGGCCGCTATGCGGTACACGTGAAGCACGACGGCGGAAAGGTGACGGCGCTGACCTTGGGCCGACACCCCTTCGACCTGGCCGGCTGGGAGGGCTCGCTCTACCCCTTCGCCTTCGACATCCTCGACCACAACGGCATCGCGAAGGCCACCCACGCCGCGCCGCCGATGCACCAGACCTTCGAGTCCGGCGCCGCCCCGCACCACGGCTTCGCGGTGTGTTCGTTCATCCCCCAGCCGGAAGGCTGGCACCCGCTCGAGGTCCCCGCCCCCTACGCCCACTTCAACGTGGACTCCGACGAGCTGATGTTCTTCTCGAACACCAACTACGGCGCGCGCAAAGGGGTCATCGCCGACGGCGCGCTGACCTACCACCCCGGCGCCCTCCCGCACGGCCCCCAGGGCGCGGCCGCCGAGCGCTCGTTGGCCGACCGCGGCAAGATGTCCGAGCGCCTGGCCGTGATGGTGGACACCTTCTTCGAACCCCTGACGGCCACCGCGGCCGCCTGGCGCTTCCGGGACAAGGGGTACTCCCTCTCGTGGAAATAGACCCGCTCTCGCTCGACGACCGCCGCCGCTACGGCCTGCTCATCTCCGTCGTCCAGCCGCGCCCCATCGCCTGGGTGTCCACCGTGGACCTGCAGGGCCGCCCGAACCTCGCCCCGTTCAGCTTCTTCACCGGCATCACCGCCAAGCCCCTGACCGTCTGCTTCTGCCCCGTGCGCAACCGCCACGGCGTCAAGAAGGACACGCTCCTCAACGTCGAGGAGACCAGGCAGTTCACCGTGAACCTGGCGACGGAGTCCAACGTCAAGGCGATGGTCGCGACCTCGGCCGACGTCGAGCGCGGCGTCGACGAGTTCAAGCTGGCGGGCGTGACGCCGGTGGCGTCGCTCAAGGTCAAGCCCGCCCGCGTCAAAGAGTCCCCGGTGTCCCTCGAATGCGAGCTCCACTCCATCGTGACCATCTCCGAGGGCCCGCTCGGCGGGAACCTCGTCATCGGGAAGGTCGTGCACATCCACGTCGACGACGCGCTCTGGAACGGCGGGGCCTTCACGCACCGCGAGCTCAAGCCCGTCGGGCGCCTCGGCGGCGCGTGGTATTCGACGTCGAAGGACGATTTCGAGATTCAACGGCCCGGAGGCGGAGCATGAAGCCCTACCAGAACCTCACCGTGGACCACATGACGCTGCTGCTGGACCCCGAGCTCTACGACGTCATGTACTTCGTGTTCCGCAACGTCTTCGGCGTCGCGAAGCAGGACCTCCTCTACGAGCGCCGCCGCCCCGCCGCCGGCGGCGTCCCCGAGCTGTCGATGACCTTCGCCTCCTTGGTGGGCCGCCACCAGGGGAACGCCGCGATGGACAACACCATCATCGCGACGGTCCAGCCCACCGAGCCCGCCGGGGAGCGCTCGCACGTGCGCGAGATGCTCAAGGAGCATTCCGCCGCCGCGCACTGGCAGCACATCGCGCTGCGCACCCCCGACCTCATCGCGTTCCACCGGCACTGCCAGGACCGGGGCGTCAACTTCATCACGCCCATCCTGCGCGACGACCACGAGGACCTCATCCAGGTCTTCTCGGGCGAGCTCTACCACCCCGGCGGCAAGCCCAGCGCCGTCTTCTTCGAGTTCGTCCAGCGCAACCCCACGCCCGAGGCCGTCAAGATGCTCGAGGAGCGCAACCGCGAGGCGTGGTTCCGCGACACGACCTTCCTGGGGCTCTACCAGGAGAAGGAGAACGAATACCGGTCCGGCAAGGTGGTGCCGTTTATCGACCCGGAGCTCCACCGGGCGCTCAAGAAGGTCGCGGGCGGCCGGCAGGTCTTCGAATTGAGCGAGGCGGACGTCGCCGAGGCGGACCGTCTGATGCTGGCCGCGGGTTCGACCAAGAGGGCCGTCAAAGCGTGACCTTGGCTCTGGCGCTGGTCTTGGCCTTCCCGGGTACCGCCCACGCCTACCTCGACCCCGGCGGCGGGTCCATGCTCGCCCAGCTGGCCGCGGCCGGGTTCGCCGGCCTCGTTGTCCTCGTGCGCATGTACTGGGCCCGCATCGTGGCCAAATTCAAAGGCGAAAAGAAGCCGTGAACTACGACGGCGGCTCGTTCCGGGACCCGGACGGCCGCGTCTTCCTGCGCGACGGGCGCGTCTACCGCGGCCTGAGCGCCCGCGGCTCCGAAGAGTGGCGCGCGCTCTCGCAGGCCGCCTTCTTCAAACAGGCCGTCGCCGCGGGCCGCATCGTACGTTCCGACGAACGCCCCGCCGAGGCCCCCTGGGCCCTGGTCCTCGAGCACGAACGCGTCCCCGCGGTCAGCTACCCTTACGAGTGGGGCTTCGGCATGCTCCAGGACGCCGCCCTGCTGACGTTGGAGCTCCAACTCGCGGCGCTCGCCGACGGCTTCACGCTCAAGGACGGGACACCGTACAACGTCCAGTTCGTAGGGACCCGTCCAGTCCACATCGACGTGGGGTCCTTCGAACGGCTCAAGGCCGGACACGTCTGGGCCGGCTACCGCCAGTTCTGCGAGCAGTTCCTCTACCCGCTGATGCTGCGCGCCTACCGCGGCGCCCCCCACGCCCCCTGGCTGCGCGGCCGCCTCGACGGCGTTTCGGCGGCGGACGCCAAGCGCCTCTTGGGGCTGCGCGCGGCGCTCAAACCGGGAGTCTTCACGCACGTCCATCTGCAAAGCCGCCTGCAGACCGGCCACGAGGCGGATTCCTCCGACCTGCGCTCGGAACTCGCCGCCGCCGGAGCGAGCCCGGAGCTCGTCGCGGCGAGCCTGAGCGGCCTGCGCGAGGT
Organism: bacterium; assembly: GCA_004322435.1. GTDB lineage: Bacteria > Elusimicrobiota > Elusimicrobia > UBA1565 > UBA1565 > SCTT01. The sequence continues at coordinate 5,245 of SCTT01000558.1, read as the reverse complement.
GGTCGCCGGCCTCGGCTGGGAGCCGCCCGCCTCCGCCTGGTCGGACTACGGGCGGGGCGAGCATTACTCCGCGGGCGACCTCGACAAGAAGGACGCTTTCGTGCGCGAAGCCGCCGCCGGAAAGCGCCGCCTGGCCTGGGATTTGGGCGCCAACCAGGGCCACTACGCCCGCGCCCTGGCCGAGTCCGCCGAGACGGTGCTGGCTTTGGACGCGGACGCTTCCACCCACGAGCACCTCTATCGGACGCTCAAGCTCGAAGGCCCGGGCCGCATCCTCCCCCTGAGCTACGACCTCGCCGACCCGTCGCCGGACCAGGGCTGGGCGGGGGCCGAGCGGACGCGCCTCGAGCGCCGCGCGAAGCCGGACTTCGTGCTCGCGCTGGCCGTCCTCCACCATCTGCGCCTGAGCGCGGGCGTCCCCACGGAGGAGTTGGCGGACTGGCTCAAGTCCCTCGGCGCCGAGGCCGTCGTCGAGTTCGTCGCCAAGGACGACCCCGCGGCCAAGCGGCTGCTCGCGCGCAAGGACGACCGCTACGACGACTGGACCCGCGCCGCCTTCGAGGCCGCGCTGGCCCCGCGCTTCGAGACGCTGCGCCGCGCCGAGCTCTCGGGCGGCGGCCGGGTCCTCTACCACCTGCGCCCCAAGCCATGACCGGCCCCCGCGGCGCCTTCCTCCGCGGGCTCGGGCTCGGCATCCTCGCCGTCTCCCAGCCGCTCTATTCGCTGTTGGCCGGCCAGCCGGGGTTCTTCGCCGCGCGGGGAGCCGACGGGTCCGACATCGTCGCCGTCTGCCTCCTGGCCCTGTTCCCGGCCCTCAACTGGGGAGCGGCCGCCGCCCTCGGCGTCGGCGAGTCGGTCTCGGCGGGCGCCGCCGCGGCCCTCCTGGCCGGCCAGGCGTCCGCGGGCCTCCCTTGGCCGGTCTGGGCCACGCTCGTCGCCGGAGCGGCCGCCGGCGCGGCCTGGGCGGCCCGCCGCGAGAGGGTCCGCGAGTTTCTCACCTACGCCGGCTGGGCCGCCCTCCTCATGCCCGCACTCTTCTTGGCCCGCGCCCCCTGGCCGGGCTCGGCGCCCCGCGCGGCCGCCGGCGGCGCCGGCCATCCGACGCGGGTCGTCTTCGTCATCTTCGACGAGTTCCCCCTGGCCACCTTGCTCGAGGCGGACGGGGCGGTGGACCCCGTCTGGTTCCCCGCCTTCGCGAAGCTCTCGCGGGAGGCCGCCTGGTACCGCGAGGCGCGCTCGGTGGCCGACGACACCTTCAAGGCCGTGCCCGCCCTGCTCACCGGCACCTATCCGAAGCCCCCGAAGGTCCCCGCGTACCGCGACTATCCCGTCAACCTGTTCACCTTGCTGGCGGGCACGCACCGCCTGAGGGTGACCGAGACCCAGACCGCCCTGTGCCCGCCGGACCTTTGCCGCCCGGAGCGCCCCGGCCTGCCGGCGCGCCTGGCCGGGCTCACCGAGGACCTGGCCGTCCTGTACGCCCACCGCTGCCTCCCCCGCTCGTGGGGGTCGGCCCTCCCCTCGGTCAGCCATTCCTGGAAGGGGTTCCGCCGAGCCGGCGCCGACTTCTCCTGGGACGCGCTCAACGCCGCGGCCGGAGAGACCTTCGTCGACCGCGGCGGGACGTTCCGCGCCTTCGCCGCCGCGGCGGCGGAGCCCGGACGACCGGCCCTCCATTTCCTGCACGTGATGCTCCCCCACCCGCCCTGGGTCACGCTCCCCTCGGGAGACCTCATCTTCAACCCGAACGAGCCCATCGTCCTCGGGGACGGCGGCCGCGAGGACCGCTGGGAGAAGGATCCCGCCGTCGTGGCGGCCGCCTGGCAGCGCCACATCCTCCAGGCCCGCGCCGCCGACCGCCTGCTGGGCGGATTGACGGACGGCCTCAAGAAGGCCGGCGCTTGGGACGCGGCGCTCGTCGTCGTCGCCGCCGACCACGGCGCCGCCTTCCGGCCCGGTGAGCCGCGGCGGGCGCTTTCCGAGACGACCCTCGGGGAGGTCATCCCCGTCCCCCTCTTCGTGAAGTTCCCGGGCGAGGGGCCGCGCGGCCCGGTCGACCGCCCCGCCTCCTTGGTGGACGTGCTGCCCACCGTCCTCGAAGCGCAGGGCCTGAAGGTCCCTGAGGGCCTCGACGGCGACAGCCTGCGCGCCCCCGGGCGCCCGCCGCAGATGGTCGAGCGGGACGGCGCGCGTCGCCCCGCGTCGGCGGGATGGACCGCGGCGCGGCGCGAAGCGGACCGCCGCCGGGCCGTCTTGGGCGACGGCCGCGACCCTACGACCCTGTACCGACTGGGGCCCGCCGGCGCCGCGGTCGGCCGGAGGATCGACACCTTGCGCCGCTCGAACCACCCGGACTGCACGGCGCGCCTCGACCAGGCCCTTTACTCGCCCACGCCCTACAGCAAGGCCTTCCTGTCGGGCCGCGTCGAATGTCCGAGCGGGACTCCCGGCCGACGTTCGATGGTCGCGGTGGTCGACGGCGTCGTGGTCGCCGCGGGCGTGACCGGCCAGTTCTACGGGACCGGCGACGCCCCGTTCAAGCTGATGCTGCCGGAGGAAGCCGTGCGGGGGAGCGCGCCGCCGGAGCTCTTCCTCGCCTGGGGGTCCGGGCCTGACGTCCAGGTCTCGCCGGTGTCGGCCGGCGGCTGGAGCTGGCGGCTCGAAGGCGGCCGCCTCGTCTGTTCCGACGGGCGCTACGCCGAGCCCGGCCTCCCCGTGAAGGCCGCCCGCGCTCCCGCGAAACGGGACAAGGACATCCTGGTCTTCCAGGGCGACGCGCGGCGCGACGGCCGGACGCCGGAGGAAGTCGTCGTCCTGCGGGGGCCGGAGGCCGTCTACTCCGGCGCGCCGGACCGGCTCTCAGGCCGGTTCGACTTCGCGCTGCCCCGCGACATCGCCGAAGGGGAGGGGCTGTTCCGCGTCTTCGCGGTCCGCGGCTCCGAGGCTTGGGAGCTCTTGGAGTAAGGCCGTCCCGTTGGCCCTGAGCCAGCGGCGCCGCGCTTTCTGCTCGGGACAGAACTTCTGCACGAGGTCCCAGAACCGCCGCCCGTGACCCCGCCAGCGCAGGTGGGCCAGCTCGTGGACGACCACGTAGTCGAGGACCTCGGGCGGCGCGCCCAACAGGCGCGCGTTGAAGCTCAGGTCCCCCCGGTAAGAGCAGCTGCCCCACAGGCTCCTCATGTCCTTCACGCGCACCTTGCCGGGGGAGACGCCCATGAGCGGCGCGTAGTGGGCGCAGCGCTCGGAGAAGAGGGTCGGGACGGAGGGCCGGGGGACGCGCCGCGGGGCGGGCGGCGGCGGCGCCTTGAAGAGCTCGGGGAGCTCGCCGCGCAGGCCGGCGACGAAGGCCCGGACCTCGGCCAGGAGACCCTGGCTCAAGGCTTCGGAGGCGGCACGATCTTGTCGACCTTCTCCATGAAGCGCTTGAGGTCGAGGGGCTTCTGCACGAAGTCCCGCGCGCCGCGGGACAGGCAGGCCTCCACGTCGTCTAAGGTCCCGCGCGCGGTGACCATCAAGACCGGGACGGCGGTCGTCTTGGGGTTGCCGTGGAGGAGGACCAAAGCGTCGGGGCCGGTCATCACCGGCATGTCGCAGTCGAGGACGATGAGGTCCGGCGGGTCGGCCGTGGCGGCGTCGACGCCCAGCTGGCCGTTCGAGGCCTCGCGGACGTCCCAGCCGCACTCCTCGAAGAACATCCCGATCATCGTCCGGGTGTTCACGTCGTCGTCCACGATCAGGACGCGCCGCTTGGTCGACTTCTTGAACGGCCACATGGCGGGGATTGTAGCAAGCGGGGCCCCCCCTTCCCCATCTCCCGGGGTCTGACGCTACGGCAGCCGCGTTGAGAGGGCGGGTCCTGTCCGTCGGGGCGCGCTCGCCGCTCCCCCGAACCTTTGAACCTGGCGGTTCCCCCGCTGCGTGCCCGCTTCGAACAACGGCTTCTTGATAGCGGGCGCGGGGGAACCGTCAGGTTCACGGGTTCGGGGGAGCGGCGGACTCGGCCGCGCGGGCAGGACCCGCCTTCAAACGCGACGGCCGGACACCTGGGGAAGCCCTAGAGTTTCCCATGACTTGAAAATGTAACGCCATCCGACTATATAAGGGAAGCGCACCTATGCTTCCCCTCAAGCGACCCCTTCTAGGAGCCGTTGCCGCCCTCTTCTGTGCGGGAGCGTCCTGGGCCGTCCAGCTCCCCCAGGAGGTGGAATCCGAGGTCAAGCTCGAGAGCGCCCAGGAGGCCCGCCTGCAGGCGGTGCTGCGCCGGGTCCTCTCGAGCGAGGACGTCCTCGTCATCGTGGACATGGACGTGGACGTCCAGCAGAAGCCGCGCATGACGGAGCTGCTGCCCGGGGTCCCCATCAAGGACACCCCCGCGGGGGCCGAGCTGTCCCCGCTGACGAGCGCCGCGATCAAGTCCGTCTCGGCGACGGTGATCCTCGACGACTCCATCCCCGACACCCCCGAGATCAAATCTCTCGTCGACAAGACCGTCAGGCAGGTCATCGGGATCGACGATTCCCGGGGAGACACGGTCGCCGTCAACCGGATGCGCCTGCGCACCCAGATCGCGAACGTCCGCCCCTCCCTCAAGGATTGGCTGGGCCCCGGGCCCGTCGTGTCGCTGTTGTGGCTCGCCGCCTTCTTCATCGCGCTGCTGCTCGTCTACGGACGCTTCCTCGGCCCCTTGCTGCGCGTCATCCGCGAGGTGAGCGTGGCCCGCTCCCAGCCCGCCCCCTCCGTCCTCGAGGGGACACGCGCCCAGGCGGCCGCGGCGGAGGCGGCGCCGGCCCCCGCCCCCGTCCAGGCGCTCCCGCCCCCGCCGTCGCCCTCCGACGAGGAGCTCCCCTTCTCGTTCTTGCGCGAGCGCCACGTCCCGATGCTCAAGTACCTGCTCCGGAAGGCCCCCGCGAAGACGGCCGCGGTCATCGTCCACTACCTGCCGCCGAAGCTCGCCGTCGAGGTGCTGGGCGACCTCCCCCCCGACACGCGCCGCGACGTCGCCAAGGCGATGAGCCGCGTCGTCCAGCTCGAGGAGGACAACGTCGCCCAGATCGAGGACTCCCTGCGCTCCCGCATCGACTACCTGATGGGCGGCGAGGACAAGCTGGCCGAGATCTTGGACGAGTCCCCGCCCCGCCTGCAGGAGGAGATGCTCGCGGCGGTGCGCGGCGAGGAGCCCGAGGCGGCCGAGCGCCTGGGACGGCGCATCGTGCGCCTCGAGGACCTCGCCTACCTCGACTCGGAC
>SCTT01000557.1 GCA_004322435.1 bacterium | reverse complement strand
TCGACGTTCAGGTAGTTGACCCAGTTCTTGCCCTGCAGGGACTCGACCTGCACCTCGACGCCCTTGTCGCCCCAGGGGGCGTTCAAATCGTTCGGCGGGCTCGCGAACTGGTAGCCGGTCACCGAGATGTTGTTGCCCCACAGCTTGGCGACGTTGCCCAAGGTCACCCAGGAGGATGTCTCGAGGCCGTTCGGGACCGAGAACTGGCTCTGGTAGACCATGTAGAAGCCGTCGGCGTCGCCGAAGTCGGCCACCGTGGCGTTCGGGAGGACGTCCGAGAGCGAGTTCGGGTTCTCCAAGAGCTGGCGCTTGAGGCCCGAGAGGTCGCGCGTGGAGGACACCCGGGTCAGCAGGGCCGAGAAGACGGTGTCCACGAAGCGGGCGAAGTCGCGCTTGGGGATGACCAGGGCCGCCGTGGCGTCGGCCGAGTCGCCGTTCAAGGCCCAGCTCGAGCCCTCGAAGCGCAGCGCCTCGATGCGGCGGCGCAAGGACGGGTCGAGCGTCGCCGGGTCGCGCAGGCCCTTGAGCTCTTGGGCCAGGCGGGTCTGGGTCTTGTCGATGCGCCCCAAAGTCCAGCCCAGGATCTCCTCGGAGCGCTTGAAGCGGGCCTCGACCTCGTGGAACTGGACGTTCTGCTCGAGGACGGCCCGGGTCTTCTCCTGCACCTCGCGCAGGTCCTGCGCGACGCGCTTCAAGGCCGACTCGTCGGGGCTGTTGAGCTGGGCCATCCAGCGGGTCAGCTTCTGGCGCTGGACCTCGAGGTCGTCGTAGGTCTTCTTCAGCGCGTCCTTCATCTTGTTGATGGCGTCGATCTCGTTGGCGGTGACGGTGCCCGAGTTCGTGTAGATGTCGCTGGTGGAGCCGTAGTAGGTGTCCATCCGGGCCAAGGTGTCGTAGGAGCCCTGGTCCCAGGTGACCTTCAGGCCGTAGAACTCGACGCCCGCCCGGGTGACGGCGTTGAGCGAGGAGAACACCCGGATCTTCCGGTCGATGACGGAGTCGGCCGATTCCCCCCCGCCGTTCGACTGCACGTAGGCCACGTCGTTGGTCAAGTCCCCGATGGCGTCCGTCAGGCCGCTCTTGGCCTGGTTGAGGAAGACCTCGGCGCGCGGGATGCGGTCGTAGAGGTTCTCCTTGGCGGCGGACACGGCGGCGTCGGAGTACAGGAAGCGCGCCACCGCGTAGGCGGCGGGCGCGCCCTGGACGTCCGTGATGGAGGAGGGCACCAGGCGCTTGGCCGCGTCGAGGGACAACAGCGCGACCAAGGTGTTGTCGTCGACGGTCGGGGAGGGTTGGTTGCCGGAGGGGACCGAGCCGCCCGAGGCCTCGCCGAGGCCGACGCTGCCGGACTTCGCCTTGTACTCGTTGCCGATGGTCGTCAGCAGGTCGCCCAGGTTCTGGAAGGCCCGGGCGTCCACCAACGCCTGCACGCGGTCCACGCTGCCCTGGTCGGTGCCGAGGCCGGTGGGCAGCTTCTTCGCGGACAGGCCGAACTTGCCGCCGGTCATCGTCTCGAGGCGGTCGAGGATGGCGTTGATGTCCGCGTTCTGGCGGTTCATGTCCGCCGCGCGCTGCTCCTTCTCGGCGGTGAACTGGGTGATGACCCGGGGCAGGCTCAGCGGCAAAGTCTGGCCGTAGACGTCCTCGGTCTCGGCGTTGTTCGGGTCCTTGCGCTTGGCGATCTCGGCCAGGTGCTCGTCGACGCCCTTGTGGTGCCCGGCGGCGTCGTCGTAGCCCGTCAAGAGGTCCCGGAAGCGCTGGCGGCGCGCCTCGATGTTCGTGAGGGCGCCGGCCGTGTCGCCTTCCTTGGCGCCGTTCGAGGCCAGGGCCCAGGGCAAAGTCTTGTCGACGGCCTCCTTGGTGCCGTCATAGAGGCGGACCTGGCCGTTGAAGAGCTTGGCCCACTTGTCGCCGTTGGGGTCGAAGGAGGAGATCGCGCTCTCCTGGAAGGGGATGGCGTGGTTGGCGACCGTGTCGCGCGCCTGCTGGAGCATCGGCTGCAGGCCCCGCAGCAGGGCGCGCTTGCGGTCGATGAGGCCCTGGTTCTGCGCCGCCGGGAAGCCGGCGTTCACGTAGGCGACGTCGGCGTCGACGTCGGCGATGACCCGCTCCAACGCGGTGACGACCTCGGTGTACAGCGCCGCGGCCTGGGGCACGGGGGAGGACAGCGCGTCCTGGACGCCCGTCACCGTCGCGTCGGCCTCGGACCACCCGATGACCTCGTGGGCCGCGGGGGAGAGCAGGCGCCCTACCTTAAGGAGGGCCATCCGGGCGTTCTGGTTGACCGTGGTCTCGGCCGCGGGCACCACGACGCCCTTGAGCTTGTCGGGATACTGCTCGATGGCCGTCCGGTAGGCCTCGAGCCCGAGGCCGGTCAAGGTCGGGAGGTCGGCGCCCGGGACCGCGGCGCGCAGCTCGGCGGCGGCCGCGTCGATGCGTGAGGCCAGGTCGCGGGCCGCGGTGGAGTGGCGCGAGACGTCGGACTGGGCCTGGGCGAGGCGGCGGGGCAGCGACACGGGGTGGACGTCGCCGAAGTCGTCGGTCTCGGTCCCGCCGAAGGAGGGGTCCATGCGCTGGCGGAACTTGTCGCGGGTCTCGCGGTAGTGGGTCAGCTCGTTTTGCCAGTACGTCCGGCGCTCGGCCAGGACCTGCAGGGTCTGGGCCGCGGAGGGGTTCGTCACGTTGACAGCCGGCACGCCCGGCACCGCGATGACCAGGACGCCCGCGAACTCGGCCGGGGCGCCGTCGATCTGGGTCAGGCCGTCGCCGACCTTCCGGATGTAGTCGTCGATCTCCACGAGGTGCTGGCGCAGCTGCTTGACGTTGGTGTAGTCCGCGTCGCCGGGCTTGCCGTTGCGGTTCCATTCCTGGATCTGCGGCAAGAGGGCCTTGCGGCGCTCGTACTTGGCCTTCGCGTTGGGGGAGGAGCCCGAATCCTCGCCGTCGATGCGGGCCAACAGGCCCCGGAGGTCGGTGCGGAAAGCGGCGATGTTCTCGACCGCGTCGCGGGTCTGCCGCTCGAGGTCCTGCATATCGCTCTGCGAGGAGCGGGTCTCGGCGACCTTCGCGTCGATCTCGCGCTTCCACTCCTCGTTGCGGGCCTTCAGGCGCTCGGCCTCGAGGCGGTCCCGCTCGGCCTGCTCGGCGGAGCGGCGGATCTTGTCGAGCTTGGCGTCGAGCATCTTCTGCAGGTCCAGGATGGCCTTCTGCGAGGCCTCGATGGTGTTGAGCGAGAAGGCCAGGTCCATCACGGTGGCCAGGCGGGCCATGTTCTTATGGAATTCGAGCATCTCTTTGCCGGACCGGCGCTCCTGCAGGGCCATGTTCCGCGCCTTCGACACCGAGCTCAGCAGGCGCTCGAGGGCGTCCCGGTTCGCGAGCTCGCCCTTGGCGTCGCCGCGGAGGCGCTCGAGCTCGGCGACCAGCGGCTCGATGCGGGTCGAAGCCTCGCGGTCCACGGGGCTGGCGGGGCGAGCCGGGGCCGAAGCGATGCCGCGGCCGGCCTGGAAATCGGCATAGGCTTGCTGGACGGTCTTGACCAGAGCCAGGCGGACGCCCACGGACTCCGCGTAGCCGGTCGACTGACCTTCCTGGGGCAGGAGGGTCTGGTAGTAGGCCCCGAGCTCTTCCAAGGCCTGCAAGGCCGCGGCGCCGTCCTGAGGGTTCTTGAGGTCATGGATTTCGGCCAGCTTCGACTGTACGTAGGTCTGGTCGCTCTTCTGGGCCAAGAGGCGCAGGGTCTCTTCGTAGGCCCGGTTGTCCTCCTCGGTGACGGGCTTCGACTGCTTCTCGAGCTCGGAGAGGCGGGTCTCGCGGCCGGCGATGCGGCCCTCGAGGTTCGCGATGGCCTCGCGGGTGCGGCCGATCTCGGCCTGGATGTCCCCGGGGGTGCGGCCCTTCGTCTCCGTGCCGGCGCCGGCGCGGGACACCGCCCCGACCGCGGCGGCGATGACCGAGACGCCGCCCGGCGCGCCGCCGCCGGCCGGGAGGTCTTCGAACCCGGGGGCGGGGACGGCGGCCTGGACGCCGGTCCCGGCGTGGGCGGCGATGGCGGACTGGGAGACGGCGTCGCTTAAGTCGCCGTAGGCCAAGCCGTGCGTGAAGCGGTAGACCTCGTCGGTCAGGTTGAAGCCCACGAGGTTCTGGAGCTTGTAGACAAGGACGTTGCCCCAGGTGATGGCCCCGCCGAACGGGATGGGGCTGTCTCCCTGCGGGCGCTCGATGGCGGCGGCGACGGTGGAGAAGAGCTTGAAGTCGTGGCCGGTCACGGCGTGGAAGGCGGGCGTCACGGCGCCGTCGAGGCCGCCCGCGTAGCCCATGATGGCCTCGATCTCCGCGCCGACCGTGACCAGGCCGAAGAACGACTTCATGTTGTCGAGCCAGAAGCGGGCGGAGAAGAACGTGCCGACCACGCCGTACCAGAACGCCCGCTCGCGCAGGCGCGGCGTGGTCAGGCGGCCCTCGCCGCGGTCGTCCATCAGGCGCATCTTGACCGCGTTCGGGAAGGTGAGGACGGTGGAGAGCGTGAAGGCGTTGAGGATGCCGCCGACCGTCATCTCGCCGAGGAAGCTCTCGGCGGCGTGGGAGAGGACCGCCGCGGCGCCGGCGCCCACGAAGGGGATGCCCGCCACGGCCGCCGGCACGCCCGTGCCCAGCCAGGAGAGGGCGACGCCCACGATGGGCAGCGCGGTCAGGTGGAAGCCCAAGAGGGGCAGCGGCACGAGGCCGGAGACCAGGCCCATCGCGGCGGCGCTGAAGACCGCCATCGTCGCGCGGCGGTAGACGAACTTCCACATCGGAGCGACCCAGGGCCGGACGACCCAGCGCTGCAGGCCGCGCACCCAGGCCTTGCCTTCAAAACGCTGGCGGCCGGTCAGGCCGCCCATGTACTGGGCCTGCATGACCTGCTCGAGGGCGCGGACGGCCAGGCGGGGCCGGGAGAGCATGTCGCTCGTGAACGTGCCGTTCTTCTTGGCCTTCTCGATGTCGAGCCCCTCGCGGACGCTGAAGAAGTCCTCGCGGCCCCGGAAGTACTCGTAGGCGACCGCGCGGCGGAAGTAGCCGATGATGAACGAGTCGAAGAGATGCAGCGGCAGGCGGACCACGAGGCCGACCAGGTGCTTGTGGACCTCGAGGGCCCGCAGCAAGGCGCCCTTCCAGCCGGCCGGGTAGGTCTTGTTGGCGAGCTTGCGGAACGAGGACCAGCCCTGGTACTTCTTCTGGTCGAGGTTCTCGAACTCGGCCCGGTTGGCGGCCTGCAGCCGGTCGTAGACCGCGAGCCAGGCCTCGGGCTCCGAGGTCTCGCGCAGGTTGAAGCGCAGGCCCATCGCGACCACGTCCGCCCGCTCGATGCCGAACTGGGCGGCGATGCGGTCGATGACCTCGGGCGCGCCCGCGCGTAAAGAAAGACTCTTTATAGTGTCGCCATAAGACACCCCGCGCACGCCCCTAAAACCGAGCAGGTCCTCGACGATGTGAGGGCCTGCGGGTTTCGGGAGCTTGGCGGTCGGCTCGCCCTTGGCGGGCGGCGCCGGGACCTCCGGCGGAGGCCCGCGGTCGGCGGGAGGCGGAAGGGTGGGCGCGGGGTCGGCGGCCGGCGGGGCGGGCTTCTCGGGCTCTTCGGCGGGAGGGGGCGGGATGTCCGGCGTCGGCGTCGGGGTGGCCGCGACGGCCGACACCTTCATCTCGCGGCCCTTGGCGTCGAGGAAGACGTATTGGGCGGGGCCCTTCCAATGGGGGCGCAGCTCGACCCGGACGGGCTTGAACCAATGGGCGTCGGCCTTGAGGGCGGTGTAGGCCTCTTCGAGGCTCCGGATGCCGGTCAGGCGGTTGTTCCAAAGGACGTCGGTGGTCTCGTGGCCCTTCTTGACGCCGATGCGCTTCTCCCAGACCGTGAGGACCTTCCCCTTCTTCTTCGAGTAGAAGACGTAGGCGGGATGCGAGCGCGGGTCGTCTAAGTTGATGGTGACGCGCACGAGGCGCGCGTCCGAGGCGATGGCGCGGGCGCGCTCCTGGGCCTTGGCCTTGCCTTCGGCGAGCTTGGCGGCGTCGAAGGACTGGGCGCCGACGGGCAAAGAGGAGAAGCTCTTGGGAGTCTGGCCGGCCTTGCCGGTGGGGTTGTTGGAAGTCTTCTTGGCCGCCGGCTCGGCCGCGGGCGCCGGAGCCTGAGTCACGGGAGTGACGGGCTCGGCCGCCTTCTCCACCGGGGCCGGCGCGGGGGCCGGGGCGGGAGCTTCGTCCTTCTTCGCCTCGTCCTTGACCGCGTTGGCGGCCGGAGCTTCCTCGGGAACCAGGACCGGCACGAGGATGATGGAACCCGTCGAATCGGTGGTGACCTTGTACTTGCCGGCCTTCACGTCGTCGACCAAAGCCTGCTCGACCGGGACCTCGTGCATCTGGCCGGTGCTGTAATCGTAGATGGAGACGCCCTGGTTCGTGCCCAGGCGCTTCGCCACGGCCTCGACCGCGGCCTCGCCGGTCAACGCCTCGGGCGCCAGCGACTTGGCGGCCTCGGCGGCCTTGGCCTTCTCGGCCTCCTTCTCCTTCTTGGCCTTCCGGTCCTTGTAAATCTTCTTGCCGATTTGCACCGCGATGCCGACCCCGACGTTGATGGCCAAGAGCGCCGGCCAGGACAGACCCAAGGTGGGCATCGCGCTCATCAAGGAAGCCAGCCCGAACATCGGGATGAAGCCCAGATACATCGCAAGGCCGGTGACTCCGATGACGGCCGGGATGGCGATCTTGGCGATGGTGACGGCCTTACCGCCCTTGCCCGGCATCGGGATGCCCTCGCGGGCCTGGTTGACGGCCAGGCTGGGGCGGGAGAGGAGGCTGCGGCCTTGCACCTGGGAACCGGCCACCGGGGCGGCCGAAGTCTGGGCGGAGGCCCCCCGCATCGCGTCGAAAGCGTTCGCGGCCCAGGCGCGGGAGGCGGCCGGGGAGGCCAGGGCCTCGGCGGCGGGGGTCAGCCAGGAGGCGGCTTCGGGGGCCTCGGAGGCGTCGGCCCCGCGCACCTGGTGGGAGAGGATGCCCACGGCGCCGGCGGCGTCCTTCTGGGCCGCCAGGGGGGCCGCCACACGGCTGATAGGAGAGGGGGTCTGGACGGCCTGAGCGGCCTTAATAGGGAAGGCGGCGGGGGCGGCCAGGACGGTCCCAGGGGCCGCCACGGCCGGAATAGGGCTTACGGAGAGGGTGGGGGAAGGCAGGACCGGGGCGATGCCCAAGGAGCCGGGGAGCGTCAAAGAGGGCTTTGAGAGGGCCGCGGCGCCGGCGGCGGCCGGGACGGGGGCGATGGGGGCCGGGGCGGCCACGCGGCCCGTGAACTGCTGGGCGATGGCCGAGGTGCCGGGGGTGACGAGGAGGAGGGAGGAGGCGACCGTGGTGGCTACGGTCTTCCGGAGGGCTTCGGCGAAGTGCTTCCTCACACCCTCAATTTACCCGCACAGGCGTTTTCGCGAATGAGCCTATGGGCCTTTCCCGCGACGTTTCTGGACCCCCCCTTTTCTAGGCCCATAGGCCCAGACGTGCCGGACTTAAAAAGAGAAGCCCCCGACGGAGGAGGCTCCGTCGGGGGCTTTCCAGGGCCGGACTTTAGACTTGCAGGCCCTAGTTCCGGCTCACGCGCGAGGTCTCCATCGCGCGGATGAGCTGGCTGACGGCGGACGGCGTGCGGTTGAAGACGCGGCTGATCTGGGTCACACCCATGCGCGCCTCCTTCCACATCCGATAGATGGCTTCCTTGCGCACCGCGGAGACGTCGCGCCACTGGTTGCGCCCCAGGAGCGTCTCCTGGTCCACGCCGTGCTTGGCGAGCACTTCGGTCAGGATGGTCTCCTGGGTGACCGGGACCGTGCCGTCGCCTTCGGCCTCGATGCCGGCCAGGCGCCGCGCTTCGGCCGCGAACTCCGGGCCGCCCACGCAGAAGCCCTTGATGGTCGGGAGCTCCGTGGACGCGTCCTTCGCGCGCTCCTTGATGTACTGCAGGTAGCGCACGGACTGCTTGAGGCGCCCGCCCGTGAGGCCCTTGAGGACCGCGGCGGAGTCCACCAGGGGCTCCTTGGTCTCGGACTCCACGTACGCGGGGCAGGAGGACCACATGTAGCGCCAGGGCTTCTCCTTCATCCCCTCGCGCACGGGGGCCAGGTGGATGTAGCGGGTGAGCTCCAAGAGGAAGTTCTCCTTGTCCACCAGGAGCGCCTTGTAGCGGCCCTGGAACACGTGGCCGATGGTGCCGTGCTGGGAGTTGAAGTACTTGGTGTAGGCGGTGTTGAAGCCCTGCATGACCTTGGAGAGGTTCGCGTCGCCGGTCTCGACCAAGAGATGCACGAAGCTGTTCATCAGGCAGTACGCGTAGACCTTGAGGGCGTAGCGGTCCTTGTAGGCCTTAAGCAGCGTGAGGAACGCGCGGCGGTCCTGAGTCGTCAGGAAGATGTCGCGGTTGTTGTTGCCTTGCAGCACGACGTGGTAGCAGGCTCCGGCGAACTCGATTCTGGTTGGGCGTCCCATAGTGGCCTCTATCTTAGCAAATTCCGTGCCAGGCTTTAGACCTTCACAGGGGCATCATACCGCAGGCGGGCCGGCGAAGCTATGAGCCGTAGGGGGAAGGCGGGGGATGTTATACGGCCTACGTCGAATTGGGCCTTAATGCTTAGGGTGCGCCGGGGTACGGCGTGCCGGGCATCACCGGCT
>SCTT01000556.1 GCA_004322435.1 bacterium | reverse complement strand
GCTGTCGCCGGCCGGCGCCGCGTCGGCCGAGCCGCCGCCGCCGCCGCGCAGGATCTCGATGAGGCCGTAGGGCGCGTCGATGGAGATGGGGGCGAGGCCGGCCTCCTGGAGCTTGGTCTGCAGGGTGCCGGTGATGTAGAGGGTCTGGTCGGTCAAAAAGACCATCGGCAGGCCGGCGATGCTCTGCAGGGCCTCGATGAAGGCCGCGTGCAGCGGCCAGCGCAGGCGGGTCACGGTCTCGACGGGGGCGCGCGGGTCGGGGATCTGGGGCGGGTCGAGGATGATGAGCTTGGGCGCCCCCGGCTCGCAGTGGTAGGCCAAGAGCTGATAGCGGTCCTGCGGGGTCATCGTCAGGGCGTCCCCGACCACGCCCAAGAGCTGCGACTCGTCGTCGACCCACTTGGCGCGAGCCTGCGCGGAGTTGTCGAAGGTCTCGGCGACGAGCTTGCGCCGCTCGCAGGCCTTCTCGAAGATGCCGGCGGCGCCCTTGTCTCCCGTGACGAGGATGACGCGCTGGCGGCTCATGCGGCCGCCGGGGCGAGCTTCGCTGTGAAGTGGCTCAAGTGCTCGGAGGCCTCGATGAGCGTGAGGCCGCGGATGTCGGGGCCCCGGCGCGCGAGCTCGCCGAAGACCTCGATGACGTAGTCGATGTGGCTCTGCGTGTAGACGCGCCGCGGGACGGCCAGGCGCACGAGCTCGGCGCGCGCGGGCTTGAAGGTCCCGTCCGGGCCTTTCTTGCCGAACATCAGGGACCCGATCTCGACGGTGCGGATGCCGCCCAAAAGATAGAGATGGCAGGCCAGCGCCTGGGCGGGGTATTTCTCGGGCGGGATGTGCGGCAAAAAGGCCCGCGCGTCCACGTAGACGCCGTGGCCGCCGGGGGGTTCGACGATGGGGACGCCCGCCTTGCGCAGGCCCTCGGCCAGGTACTCGATGGAGCGGATGCGGTAGGCGAGGTATTCCTCGTCCAAGACCTCGGTGAGGCCCACGGCGACGGCCTCGAGGTCGCGGCCCGAGAGGCCGCCGTATGTGGTGAAGCCCTCGCCGATGATGAGCACCTCGCGGGCCTTCTTCGCGAGGACGGCGTCGGAGAACGCGAGGAACCCGCCCATGTTGACCAAGGCGTCCTTCTTCGAGCTCATCCAGGCGCCTTGGCAGTACGAAAACATCTCTTTGGAGATCTCTTTGGGAGAGAGCGCCGCGAAACCGGCTTCGCGGCGCTTGATCAACCAAGCGTTCTCGGCGAAGCGGGCGCAGTCGAGGAAGAGGGGGACCTTGTACTCGCGGCAGATGCGGGAGGTCTCGCGGAGGTTCGCCATCGACACCGGCTGGCCGCCCACGGAATTGTTGGTGACCGTCATGATGACGAGCGGCACGCGGCTTCCGAGCTCCTTGAGGCAGCCCTCGAGGGCCAAAGTGTCCATGTTGCCCTTGAAGGGGTAGGAGACCGCGGCCTTGGACGCTTCGGGGATGGTCAAATCGCGCGCCTCGGCGCCCGACACCTCGACGTTGGCGCGAGTCGTGTCGAAGTGCGAGTTCGCGAGCACCACCTTGCCCGGCCCGCCGAGGAGCTGGAAGAGGATGCGCTCCGCCGCGCGGCCCTGGTGGACGGGGATGACCTCGCGCAGGCCGGTGAGTTCCCGCACGGCCTTCTCGAAGCGGTAGAAGCTCGTCGCGCCGGCGTAGGACTCGTCGCCGCGCATCATCGCCGCCCACTGCTCGGCCGACATCGCGGAGGTGCCGGAGTCGGTCAGGAGGTCGATCAAGACCTTGTTGGCGGGGATGTTGAAGAGGTTGTAGCCGCCCTCGCGCAGCAGGCGCTCGCGCTCGGCCGGGGTGGTGAAGCCCAGCGGCTCGACCGACTTGATGCGGAACGGCTCGATGATGGTCTTCCAGGCCATATAGGGAGGGGCAGGCGATAGGTTAACCGCCTGGCGCGAAGCTGTCAACCTTCGCGGTCAGCCAAGGATGCGAAGACTTCGGGAGATTTACGGACGGGCGCCCGGAGGGGGGGCAAGGCGTGCATACCCGCATCGATTCAATTGAGGGCTTTGAGGACAAGGCGACCGCGCTTCGGGTCGAGTTCGACGAGGAAATTCTTGAGGAACGACATGCCCAAGAGGCCGTCGTACGGGAGGGCGCCGTCTTGGATCGAGGCGATCAGGACGCCTTGTGCCTTCTTGTCGCCGACCGCCACGGTGTCCAGGTTGTAGGTCTGAGTTTCGACGATGCGCCCGTCAGCGACCTGAACCTGCCGTCGGCCGGCGGAATGACGCTCCGAGAGGCCCAGGCGCCGCACGATGGACTCGGAGACGACCGTCATCGAAGCGCCCGTATCGACCATCAACTGCGCCTTCACGCGTCCGTTGAAGAGCACGTCCACGATGACATGGCCTTCCAGCGGCCTCCCCGTTTCAGCGGCGCCTCCGAAATCCGAGTCCATTTGGCGCATGGCCGCGGCGATGGCGTCGTAGAATGCCTTGTCGTCCTTGGTCTTGGCCGCCTTGGCCAGTCGGGGGGCCTCGTCCTTGGCGGCGCGCTGGAAGCGACGATATGAGGCGTAATAGCGTGGCAGGGCTTGCGCGGACTCGGCGATTTCGGCGTCTATGGCGCGGACGCGGGAAACGCCTTGGTTCATATCGCCGGAGAGGCGTCGGAGCTCCGCGGCCGCGCGTGACCGCTGCTGGCGGTCAGCGTAGTCCTGCCCGTCCGTCAGTTCCTCGTAGGTCTGGGCCCCCGCTTCGTTCACATCCTGGAGTTCCCTCACGAGGTCGCTTCGCTCCTCCATAAGGCGCTCGAACTTCGGTTTGAGCTCGAGCGCTTCATGGCGAGCGTCGCTGGCGTCCTTGTAGAGGTCGAAGAGGTCGCGGCCTTCGGGGGGCACCCATCGCCCGGATTCCAGAAAGCGTAGGCGGTGGCCGAGGTCGGCCGCGGCGCGCTTCTTCTTCGGCGGCCGGGCGATGCGGCGTATCTGAGCGCGATCGAGGGTGACCGTGCCGTAGCCGATGTCGAGCTCGACGGCCGCGGCGGTCTCTTTGACGATGAGGCCCTTCATCTCCTCGCCGTTAGCCAGATAGATGGTGTCGGCGCTGCCCGCCGTCGCCAAGCCGGCTGTCAGCGCGATGGCGCCCAATACGGTGGGAGGGAGGCGCATGGTGGCTCTCCCCCTAGAGTAAGGTGTGTTCCGGGCGCAATCAAGGGGGTGGGTCGCTTCTCCGTCAATCGCGGGGATGGCTTGACGGTGCGGAAGTCCGCCTCTATATCTATTTGGATGGCCGCCGCCAGTCCCTTTCTCTTGGCGCTCGCCTTGCTGTCGTGCTCGAGCGCCGTATGGTCCGCTGAGACCGATTCCGATGTCGTCCTCAAGAATGCCTTGAGCGAGAATCCGTTCTTCCGTTCGATGGCGCAACGGCGGATTCGCGACATGACTCCCAGGGAGAAGGGGGTCCTTGTCTCGCAACTCGCGGATTTATCCTCCGACTCGCCCGAGTCGAGCCGCATCGCGGCCTTGCGGGCTCTGGGGGAGATGCGGGGAGGGGCGGATGAGGCGTTCTGGACCGTCCTGAGGGTTGCGGAGGAATCCGAGGGAGACCTCCAAGCCGCCGCCATCGGAGCCGGGATAGCGATTCGTCCCACGGCGAGGGAATTGGCCGTGGTGATCGCGGCGGTCCTGGGAGACGAGGAGTCGCACGCGCGCCGAGC
>SCTT01000555.1 GCA_004322435.1 bacterium | reverse complement strand
GTCGCCTGCGCGGGACCCGGCGCGCGGCCGGACCTTCCGGCGGCCGCGCTGGCCGCGGGGGCGCTCGACCTCTTCTCCGAGCAGGCGACGACGGCCGGGGCGTGGCGCTTGGCGCGCAGGGACTTGAGGGCGGAGGCCGGGTCGGGGCGCAGCGCCGCCACGTCGACCAGGGCCAGCCCGCGGCCGGCCTCGAGGTCCTCGAGGCGGGCGGCGCGGCGCGGGGTCAGGCCCAACGACGCCCAGAGCCGCTCCCAGCGCGCGGCCTTCGCGCCGTCGGCGACGACCCAGCCCGCATGCGCCTTCATTCGCCGCGCAGCAGGCTGATCTCGATGCGGCGGTTCTTCGCGCGGCCCTCAGGGGTCTTGTTGTCGCCCAGCGGGCGGTACTCGCCGTAGCCGACGCCGGAGATGCGCTTGGGGTCGACGCCGGCGGCCTCGAGCTCCTTGATGACCGCGTAGGCGCGCGCCATCGAGAGCTCCCAGTTGGATTTGTAGGCGCCGTGGCGGATGGGGACGTTGTCGGTGTGGCCCTCGACGCGGATCTCGTTTTTGGCGCTCACGATGTCCTTGGCGAGCGTCTGCAGGAGCGGCCCCGCGGTCTCCTTGAGCTCGGCCTTGCCCGAGTCGAAGAGGACGCCCTCGCCCAACGACAGCGAGATGCGCTTCTCGGAGACGATGACCGAGGCCGCGCCGCCGTACTCGCCGCCCTTGGCCTTGTCCCCGAGGAGCTTGCCGATGATCAGCTCCTTGTCGATGCGGTCGGCCTTGGCGGCCAGCGCCGGGTCCGCCTTGCCGCCGAAGACCGTCTGGACCTTGATGAGCATCCGCTCGGTGGGGTCGAGCTCGGGGGTCTTCTGGCGGAGCTGGAAGGAAAGCATCAGCAAGAAGAGGATCATGAGGTAGCTCATCATGTCCCCGTAGACGATGGCCCAGAGGGCGTTCTTGTTGAGGTGGCCCTCGAGCTCCTCTTTTCGGAAGCGGTAGACGGCCATGCTATTTGTAGGCCATCAGGCGGCGCTCGAGCACCAGGGGGACGACCCCCTGCATCATGCCGACGACGCCCTCGACGACCATCGCCTTCATCTTGATCTCCTCCCACAGCCGCATGCGGAGCTTCCCGGCGACCGGGATGGCGATGACGTTCGCGATGATGATGCCGTAGAAGGCGGAGGTGATGGCGACGGCCATCGCGGGGCCGACGAGCTCGGGCTTCGAGATGTTCTGGAGCACCTTGATGATGCCGAGCAAGGTCCCGATGAGGCCGAACATGGGGCTCACGACGCCGGCGGTGCGGATGATGTTGATGACCTCGTTGGCGCGGTCGACGCCGTTGTTGACCTCGGTCTCGAGGACTTTGCGCACGAAGTCGGGGTTGTTGTACTCGAGGGCGGTCGTCGAGGCCGCGAGCAGGAAGCCGCCGGCGGCCTTGGAGTCGGCCGCGCGCAGCGCCTGCAGGCCGCCCTGCTGGACCTGCTCGGCCAGGCGCACGAGGATGGGGACGAGCTCGCCGGGGTCGCCGTAGTCGTCGTGGCGGAACATGTTCACGCAGGCCATCACGCTGTCTTTGAGGTACTGCGCGGGGGTGTTGATCAGCATCGCGACGAAGGTGCCGCCGACGACGATGACGAGGCCGTGCGCGTTGAGGAAGACGGCGCTCACCTCGCCGGTGAGGACGCCGATTGCGAAGAGGGCCACGACGCCCAGCCCGCCGACGACGGACGCCAGATCCATCAGCTCCCTCCCCCCGACTCCCGCGCGACCCAGGCCCGCACGAGCGCCAGCTGCTTGTCGATGTCGGCCTGGAGCTCCGCCATCTCCTTGTGCGCCAGCGCGAGCCGCCCGCGCAGCTCGGCTCCCTTCTGCGAGCCGGGCGGCTCGTCCTGCAGCGCCGACACGGCGGCCGAAAGCTCCTGTTGGAGCGCGTCGCGCCGGCGCACAGACTCTACCACGGCCTCGAGAGCGGCTTCAACCAAGAGGTCGGGCCCGCCCGCGCGGGCGAAGCGGGACGCCGCGGTCGACAACGAGGCCGCGATCTGGCCCTCCCAGCGCTTGCGCTCCTCGGCCTGGCGGACGCGCTCGCGCTCCGAGTCGGCGAGGCGCTTCTCCAAGTCCGACACGCGGCCGAGCACGGCCGCCAAGGTCTCGAACGGGACGGGGCCGCCGGCGGGAGGCAAGGTCGACGGGGTCGGCGCCGCGGGGGACGGGCCGGGGCCGGCCGCGGCGGCGCGGGAGACCTGTTCGCCCAGGCGCTTGACGAGCTCGGCGCGCCCTTCCTCGGTCTCCACGAAGCGCAGCACGTCCTCGGCGGGGACCATCCGGAGCTCCGCCATCGCCAGGCGCGCTTCGAGCTCCTTGGCCTTGGCCTCGGCGGCCGCGGCGTGCTCGCGCACGGTCTTGTCGTAGGACGCGGCGCGCTGGGCCTCGCGCATCGAGCGGAAGAGGTCCTCGACCTCGCCCTGGGCCTTGCGCTGGGCCTCCTCGCGCTCGCGCAGCAGGAGCCCCGAGCGCAAAGCCTCCTGCTGGGCCAGGTCCAGCTTGCGCTCGAGGAGCTCCATGCGCGTCTGCATGAAGAGCGTGAGCTCGGTGGGCGCCGCGGGCGGCGTGGGCGGCGGCTCGGGCGGCAGGGAGGGCGGGACCTCTTCGGGAGGCGGCTCCGCCGGCATGTCCATCGGCGGCGGGGCGGCCATCTGCCCCATCTTCTCCTCGAGCTCGGCGATCTTGGCCTTGAGGGCCTCGAACTCCGCGCTGGGGACGGCGGCGGCGCCGCCCCCTTCCGGGGCGGCCTCCGGAGCCGGGGCCTCCTCGGGAGGAGCCTCGCCGCGCAGCGTCGCCAGGAGCTTGTCGACCTTGGCCATGGGCTAGGCCGCCTGCAGCGCGGGCGGTCCCTCCAAGGCGCCGCGGCGCAGCGCCGGGTTCTGGATGCGGCCCGAGGCGACGAGCTTGAGGACCGCGGCGGCGATCTGCTCCTGCGCCTTGCCGACGGCGGCGGGCGTCGGGCGCGAGCCGGCGATCATCTGCTCGAGGATGGCCCAGGTCTTGGGCAGCATCTGGGCCTGGAGGCCTTCGCGCACGCGTTCCTCGCCCTCGTGGAGCGCCGCGGCCCACTGCTCGAGGCTGACCTGGCCCATCACCATCGACCAGTCGCGGGCGTCGAGGAAGGCGACGTCCTCGAAGAGCAGCACGCGCGAGCGCACCAAGGCGTAGAGCTCGGGGTCGCGGCCCTCGAGGAGCCCGAGGAGCTCCCGCTTGGCCTTCATGTCGGACTCCTCGATCAAGTCCAAGAGGTCCTTGCGGCCGCCGACGGCCGAGTCCAGGCGCCGCTCCAATTCGTCCTTGACCGTCTGCACCATGTCGGGCTCGACGAAGCGGATCGAGCCCAGGTGGAGGAGGACCTCGCTGTAGACGCGCGGCGCCAGGCGCGCGAGGAAGGCCTTCTTGACCTCGGGCTTGAGGTGCGCGGCGACGAGGGCCAGGTTCTCGGGCTCCTGGCCGCGGAGGATCTCGAGCAAGGTGTCGATCTGGTGGAGGCCCACGTTGAAGACGAGGCGGTTGGGCGCCGGGACTTCGGCCGCCGGCCCCTCCCCTTCCTTCTTCTCGCCCTCCTCGCCCTCCTCCCCCTCCTTCTTCTCCTCGTTGGGGCCGAAATCCATCTGCAGCTGCTGCGCCTGGGCCTGCGCCATCGAGTCCATCGCCTCGGCCAGCTTCAGGAAGCAGGCGGCGACGACCACGAGCGTGGTCAGGGTCATCAGGGCGATCAGGCCGTATTTGAAGAGGATGCTCATCGCCTCGGGCTGGTACCAGATGGTCTTCCAGGCCGGGGCGAAGGGCATCTGGACGACCTGCAGGGAGTCCCGGCCGATGTTGAGGTTCAAGACCTTCGGCATCTGGTCCGTGATGGCCGCCCTCTCGGCGGGGGTCACGCTGTTGTCCATCACGATGGTGACCGAAAGGCTCTTCACAAACGACGTCGGGAAGGACTGCTGGCGCTCGTAGGACTTGGTCTGGCCGAAGCCGGGGTTCTGCGCCTCGGGGTTCGGGATGCCGGGCAATAGCTCCTGGCCGCCGGCGCTCTCCGCGCCGATGTTCTGCCACATGAAGACCGTGCCGGCGTCCTTGTCGGCCGCGCCGCCGGACTTCACGTCGAACTTCTCGACGCGCGTGAAGTCGAGGACCGCGTCCACCATCACGCGCGAGCGGCTGGGGCCCAACAGCGACACGAGCATCGACTCGGCCTTCTGCTCGAGCGCGCGCTCGAACTTGGCCTTCTCCTCCAAGGGGATGCTCTGCTGGGCGCGGGCCGGGCCGGCGGCGCCGACGCAGAAGGCCAGCGCCAGGGCCGCCGCGACGGCGAACTGGCGGGCGGGCTTCAAGGGGACGCGGTACCAGAAGGTGGAGCCCTTGCCCAGGCCCGCCGAGTCCACGCCGATCTCGCCCTGGTGGCCGCGGACGATCTCGGTGGCGATGGCCAAGCCCAGCCCCCAGCCCTTCTTCTTGTTCTTCATGTCCTGGAACTGGGACTGGTAGAACTTCTCGAAGACCTTCTTGCGCTCGGACGGGTGGATGCCGGCGCCCGAGTCCTTGACGGCCAGGATGAGGGTGCGGCCGATGACCTTGGCCGTCAGCTCGACGCGGCCCTCCTTGGGCGTGAACTTCACGGCGTTGTTGAGGAAGTTCATCAGCGCCTGCATCAGGCGGAACCGGTCGCCGACGACCTCGACCTCCGGCGGCTCGGCCGGCGAGACGAAGGTGACGCCGTTCTGCTTGGCGATGACCTCGATGGCGGGGACGATGTCCAAGAGCATCTGCGGCAGCGAGAAGGGCTTCCTCTCGAGGCGGAGCTTGCCGGCCTCGATGACCGCGAGGTCGGTCAGGTCGCTCATGAGCCGGTTGATCTGGTCCGTGCCGCGCACGATGTAGTCCACGTACTTCTTCTGCTCGGGGCCGAGCTCCTTGCGCGCGAGCATCTCGCCGAAGCCCTTGATGGAGGCCAAAGGCGTGCGCACGTCGTGGACGGCCATCGAGAGGAATTTCGATTTCATCGAGTTGAGGCGTTCCAATTCGTCGTTCGAGTCCTGGAGCTTGTCGGAGAGCTTCTCGAGCTCCGCCTTCCTCTTGGCCACCTGGCTCTGCGCCAGCGCCAGCTTCGTCATGAACGTCTCGAGCTCCTGGCGGTCCCGCTTGCGCCGGCCGGAATAGCGCCCGAACTGGAAGAAGCCCGAGAACTGGCTGACGACGAGCATGGTGGCCGCCAGGGTCAAGAAGAGCACCGGGAGCAGCATCGCGATGACTATCTCCACGGCCCCTCCGTCCCCCGAGGGTAGCCGGACGCTGTTACGCGCCTATTGCTCACTCGACCCCCTGCGCGGCCATGAACGCCTTGAGCTTCTCGTCGTTGGGGTTGAACTCGAGGGCCTTCTTCCAGGCCGCCCCGGCACGGACCTTGTCGCCCATCGCGAAGTACGCCGAGCCCAGGCGCGTCCAGGCGACCCCGTTGTTGGGCTCGAGCCAGAGGGCGTCGCGCAGCGCCTCGACGGCGGGCCCGAAACGGCGCTGGTAGACCGAGTCGACGCCCTGCTTCATCCGCAGAGCGGCCAGGCGGGCGGGAGGCAGGATGGCGTCGCGGTCCACCTTGCGGCCCGTCAGCGAGGCCATCGCGTCCAAGAGGCGCCGGTAGCCGCCGTGGCGGTTGATCGTGCCGGCCGTCGCGTGGGCCAAGAGCATCGCCCGGTCCTCTTCGCCCTCGAGCCAGGCCTGGGCGACCTGGAAGGCCATGAAGGAGGCCGGGTTGTCCTGCTTGAAGGCCTCCTGATCCTCGGGGTGGGCCTCCAAGTCCATGGCCTTGACCAGCCGGCGCAGCCGGGACGCACGCTCCTTCCAGGAACCGTCGCCGACGTTGGGGTCGATGCCGAGCGCGGTGTCGAAGTCCTTCGAGGCGCGCAGATAGTCGCGCTTCTGCAGCTCGCCCTGGCCATTGGCGAGGTATTCGCCCGCGAAGGCCTGCATCTTGGGGGCCTTGCCCGCCGCGAGGTCCTGGCGGGCGCCGAACTTGTAGCCCACCGACAGGCGCTGGGACATCCCGAGCACCGGATGGCTCAAGAGCGCCAGGTCGAAGCGGTACTTGGAGCGGAACAGGAACCCGCCGCCGAAGGAGAGCTGGCGGTCCTCGATGCCGGCGCGCAGCGCCGCGAAGCCGAACGCGTACTCCGTGCCGATGCGGAACTCCCCGTCCGGCGAGAGGTCGCCGGCGAGGGTCAAAGGCCCCACCACGCGGTACGCGGCCCCGACGCGGATGACGGGCTCGAGCTTGTCGTCGGTGTCGCCCTGGGCCATCGAGAAGGCGTTCTGCACCACGGCCCCGAACATGAGCTTGCCGGAGCTCAAGGGGCCGAACTGGGCGCCGAGGTCCGCGCCGATGAGCCGGTCCGAGGAGGAGCCGAGCGTCCGGTTGAGCATCTTGCCCTTGAGGCCGAAGGACAGGTCCGGATGGAAGAGCCCGCGCCAGCCGTGGGCCAGGCCGAAGGAGGTCTCCGACCAGGCGAAGCCGCCGGTCTTGTTGTTGAGCTCGTCGCGGCCGTCGCCGCCGGCCGCCCCCAGGCGGATGACCTCGACGCCCCAGCCCCCGGCGCGCTTCTTCTTGTTCTGCGCGTAGCCGATGTAGTCGTAGGAGGCCTCGCCGAAGAGCGTCGCGCGCATGAAGGTGACCTCGCGCGCCGGCAGGAGCCCCAAGCCGGCGGGGTTGTAGTAGACCGAGGTGACGTCGTTGACCATCGCCGTCTGCCCGCCGCCCATCGCGAGGCCGCGCGCCGAGGCGCCGAACTGGAAGAGCTCGCCGGGGCGGCCGGCCGCCGACGCGTGCGCCGCGGCCGGGACGAGGGCGAGCGCGGCGGCGAGCGCGAGGCGCATCAGCGCCGGACCCCGACCTTGACGACGCGGCTCTCGCCGCCGGAACGCAGGACGAGGAGGTAGAGGCCCTTGCCGAGCTTGCGGCCCTCGGAGTCGGTCCCGTCCCAGGCGGTCTCGACGACGCCCGCCGGCAGGCTGCGGCGCCAGACGCGCGCGCCGAAGACCGTGTGCACCGACACCTCGACGGGCGCCGGGGCCGCCAGCGCCCAGCGCACGGTCGCGTTCGTGCGCCGGGAGTCGAAGGGGTTCGGGAAACAGGAGGCGTCGACGAGGACGGGGGCCGGCGCCGAGAAGGCGGCCAGGGGGGCCAGGGCCAATGCCGCGGCGGCCGACGCCGCCCAGACGATGCGCATGTCCTGAGTGTAGCGGGGGCCCCCCCTTCAATCACGAAAGGATTACGAATACCAGGGGGACCCTAGTGGATGACGCCGACCTTGAGGATGGCCTTGGCGCCGCCCGACTGCAGCACCATGACGTAGAGGCCCTTGCCGACCTTGCGGCCGTCCTGGTCGGCCCCGTCCCAGGTCGTGGTGTTGGACCCGGCCACCCCCGAGAAGCTGGCCTCGCGGATGGTGCGGCCGTAGACGGTGTAGACCTTGATCGAGACCTCGGAGGCCGCCGCCAGCACGAAGTGGATGTTCGCCGACTGCTTGCGCGAGTCGAAGGGGTTCGGGTACACGGAGGCGTCGCTCAGCCCGTCCTTGGGCAGCGCGCCCAGCTGGACCTGCACGGGGTCCGAGGCGGCGCTCAAGACCCCCGAACCGGTCACCGAGCGCACGCGCACCTGCAGCGTGCCCGTGGGCAGGCCCGAGGCCTGAAACGACGCGCCCTGGACCAAGGTGGCCGTCGAAACCGCCAGCAGGCGCACGCTGCCCGCGACCGCGCCGGGGACGGTCTCCACCACAGACGCCCCGGCCGCCGAGACGGTCGTCTTGACCCCGGTCTTCGCGTTGAACCACTGCGGGCTGGCCCCGGTCCGGTACTCGACGAGATACCCGAGGATCCCCGACGGGCCGCCGGCCACCGTGCCCCAGGTGACGAGGAGCGCCCCGGAGCCGGCCGTCACGGTGGGGGCGGGGCGCGCGGGCGGCGAGAAGTCCATCAGCACGCCGTCCGAACGCCCGACGGGGGAGTCGATGCCGAAGCTCGACTGGGTCTTCACCGAGACGTAGTAGGTCGTGGCCTGCAGCAGAGCGAAGCCCACGGCCCGCACCGAGGTCTGGTTGGCCGCCAGGGCCGTCCAGCCGCGCACGTCGACGCCGCCGGGCGTCGTGCCCACCGCGTAGGAGGCCCCGACGATGGTGCCGGTGCCCACGGTGGAGACCCAGGAGAAGTCGAGCCCCTCGAAGTCGCCCGAGTAGCCGCCGGCGTCGGTGACGACCGGCTGCGACGGGGTCTTCGCGTCGAGCACGACCGCCGAGCCGGCCGTGAAGGGCAGGCTCGAGGAGGACACCGCGTCGGGGGAGGTCACGGAGAAGTCCGCGCTCTGCACCGAGAGCCGGATGTCGGCGCCCACGGTGGCCGAGATGTTGGGCTGGGCGGCCAGCAGGTAGCTCTGGGTCGCGATGCCGACGGTCTGGGCCGACGAGAAGACGACCGTCGCCAGGGAGCCCGAGAAGGCCGCCGTGCCGACCTGGAAGTCCGCGCCGGTGACGGCCCCGTCGGCGTCCGAGTCCCGCCAGACGCCCACCGTGTCGATCTCGCCGGCGCCCAGGTTGCCGTTCTGGCGCACCACGAGGCCGGTCCAGGCCACGCGGTTGCGCGACGCCCGGGCGTCCAGGCGCGCCAAGGCCTTGAGCGACCCCTGGTTGATGCCGGTCGTCACGAGGTCCGCGGGCGTCACGACCAGGCTCTCCTCGAGCTTGCGCAAGGTCGCGTTGGCGTCCGACTGGGCCGGGAAGTTGGCGTTGACGACGAAGTTGGGCGCGGAGACCGAGAACGCGGACGTCGAGGGCAGGATGACCGCGAAGGTGCGGCCGGGCTCGGCGAAGCTCGCGATGTCGGCGGCGACGAGGTAGCGCTTGATGGAGGTGCCGATCTCCTGGGGCACCGACAGCGAGAGCACGGCGGTGCCGCCCAGGAAGGCGTTGAGCCCCGAGGTGATCTTCGTGTCCGTGCCGAAGTCGATGGAGCCGTTGAGGTTCGCGTCGTGCCAGAGGCTGACCGCCTTGATGTCGGCGTCGGCGGCGCTGCCGGTCGAGCGCACGGTCAGGGCCGACCAGGTGAGCGCGAAGGCGGTCGTGTTCAGGCTCAAGGACATCAGCACCTGGTCGGTCGCCCCCTGCTTGAGCTCGCCGGGGGCGAGGTTCACGGGCGTCACCGCCAGGCCCACCTGCGTGGCGGTCACCGTCGAGTTGACCGACTGCAGGGGGAAGCCGACGGTCGACACGGAGTCGGGGGAGGCGATGCGCAGATCGCCCGCGGCGGCGACGCGGGCGCCGACGGAGTTGCCCGCCACCGCGGTGGTCTTGACGTCGTAGGCGATGAAGAAGGTCTGCGTGGAGGCCGTCACGGTCTGGGTCGAGAAGCTCAAGAGCGCGGTCCCGCCCGAGAACGCCCCGGTGCTCAGGCGCTCGTCGGAGACCACGCTCAGAGCGCCGTCGGCGTCGGCGTCGCGGTAGAGCTTGACCGCGGTGACGTCGGAATCGGCCCCCGTGCCGGAGCGCGTCACGCGCAGCTGGGTCCAGCGCGCGGAGTAGGCGTTCGTGCGGGCCTTCAAGGTCAGCATCGTCATGTTGGAGGTGCCCTGGACCGCGCTCGCCGGGGCCGAGCTCCCGGCCGTGACGTACATCGTCACCGGCGGGGCGTTGATGGGCAGCGCCGGGGACTGGAAGCCCGCGTTCGGGTCCACGTGGTTCGGGGCGTTGACCGCGAAGAAGGCGCCGGTCGAAGCGCGCACGACCACGGTGCGGTCGGGCGTCGCGCCGGTCGAGAGGTCCACCACCAGGAAGTACCGCTTAGCCGTGGGGGTGAGGACCTGCGTCGAGGAGAAGGTCAGGATGAGGCTGCCGGAGCCGTTGGAGCCGAAGCTCTGGGTGCTCCCGGCGACCGCCGCGTAGGCGGGGAGGTTCCCCGAGTCGAAGGTGCCGGCGTCGTTTAAGTCGTAATAGAGCTTGACCGCCTTGACGTCCGGATCGGCGGCGGTGCCCGCCTGGTCCACCCGCAGGCTCGTCCAGTCGGCGTTCGACACGTCGGTCTTGAGGGTCAGCGCGATGAGGGCGACGTCGCTCGTCCCGGGCTCGGCCCCCAGGCCGGACACGAGGCTCGCGGTCGTCACCGTCACCGTGTTCTGGAACTGGTTGACGGGCACCACGGTGGTCAGCATTGGGAAGGTGGTGCCGGGCAGCAGGGTGTTCGGCGCGAGCAGGTTGAACTCGGCGGAGTTCGACACGCGCAGGCCCAGCGTCTGGCCCGGCGTCGCCAGGGCCGCCACGGTCATCGTCACGAAGTAGGTGCGCGTCGAGCTCGTGAGGGTCTGCACCTGCTGGAGGGTCAGGACCGCGGTGCTGGCCGAGAACACGTCGCCGCCGCTCGTCACGCGCGAGTCCACCGCGGCGTCGAAGAGGCTGTTGCCGTCGAAGTCGCGGTAGATGTTGATGCTCGACACCGCCGAGTCCGGCGCGGTGCCGAGGCGCTCGACGGTGAGCCCCAGCCAGGAGAAGTCGTTTTTGTCGCTGACCACGTCCAGGCGCAGCATCGCGACGTTCTGCTGCCCCTGCACCAGCGCGCCGGGCGAGACGTCCTGGATGGCGTTGACCACGACCATGTGGTTGACGGTCGCCTGCACCGTCCGCGTCGAGCTGTCGACCGGGAAGGACCCCAGGATGGTCGTCCCCGTGTTGGCCACGCCCACGTCGCCGTCCAGGAGGCGCGCGCCGTGGTTGACGTTCGGCGCGGCGGCGGGGTTGAAGAGATAGGCGATGAAGAAGACGTTTGTGGCGTTGGCCGAGAGGGTCTGCGTCGTCACCACGATGTTCGCGAGGCCCCCGGAGAAGGCTGCGGTGCCGATGCGCTGGTCGAGCTGGGGCAGCAGGCTCTTGCCGTCGGCCGTCACGTCCCGCCAGACCTCCACCGCGGAGACGTCCGAGTCCTGCCCGGTGCCGGTGCGGCGGACGGTGAAGCGGTTGAACTGCACCGAGCCCACGTCCACCGTCAGCGTCGCGCGCAGAATGGCGTAGCGGTCGCCCTGGGTGTAGGCCGCGGGCGTCTCGTCCTTGAAGGCCGCCGTCAGCGTGTTGTTGAAGATGACGCTGACCGTCGAGGACTGGACCGGCGCGGTGATGAACTGCACGGTGTCGACGGGGTTCTCGAGCCCGATGTGCGACGTCGACGTCACCTTGAGCTGGAAGGTCGCGTCCTGCGGGGCGTCGCCGGCCAGGCTCAGGCTCACGAAGTAGCGCCGCGGGGAGTTCGTCACCGTGCGCGAGGAAACGTCGAAGCCGCTTAAGGCGATGGTCGCGGTGCTGAACACGTTGAAGTTGTCGGTGTCCCCGGTCATCCGCGTGTCGACGGCCGCGTCGAAGACGCCGTCTTCGGGGTCGGCGTCGCGCCAGACGTTCACGGAGCGCACGCTGCTCGGGGGCAGGGTCCCCGACAGCGTGAGCGTGAAGGTAGAGAGCACCGAGGTCGCGACGACGGCCGTCTTCGCGCGCAGCGAGAGCATCGGGATGTCGTCGGTGGAGGGCTCGGCCGAGAGCGGGGCGAGGCTCGTGGGCGTGATTTCCAAGACGTTGGCGCCGTCCGAGACCGGGATGGCGGCCTGGACGACGGGGAAGGGGCCGAACGCCCGCCCCGGGTGCTGCAGGCCGACGCTCGTCGCCGAGCTGATCTCCAAGCCCACGGTGCGGTTGGTGAACGCGTCCTGGCTCATGCTGAAGACGACGTGGAAGGTGCTGACCGCCACGTCGATGAGCGGGCCGCCGCCGGCCAAAGTGAGCAGGGCCTCGTTTAAGGTCAGGGCCGCCGACGCCTGGAGCGTGTCGCCGCCCGAGAACACCCCGTCCCCGTCCGACTCGACGTAGACGCGCGCCTGGCTGACCTCCGAGTCGAGCGCCGTCCCGGTCTTGCGGACCGTCAGGGTCTTCAGGCGCGAGGTGCTGCCGGGCTTGGTGTTGAAATACAGCCTGGCCATCGGCACGAGGCCGCCCTGCAGCGCGCTGGCCGGCGCCGCCGCGGCGGTCGTCAGGGTCACCGTGCCGAAGGTGGCCGTCGCCAGCGAGACCGAGGGGGTCGAGACGTTGAGCACCTGGTCGCGCGACCAGATGCGCACGAAGTAGGTCGTCGCGTCCAAGAGGCCCGTGAAGGTCCAGGTGGTCTGCGCCACGAAGCCCGAGGAGGAGACCGGCAGGGCGAAGAGGGCGGAGGAGGAGGCCTCGAAGCTGAAGTCCTTCACCCCGGCGAGGTTGTCGGTGGCCGTCGAGGTGACGAGCAGCTGGTCGGTGGCCAGCGGGGTGAGTGACGTCGCCAGCGGGGCGGGGCCCGAGGTGTCCACGATGACCGCGAACGGGCCCATCGTGCGCACCGAGCCCGCCCGGTCGGGCATCCGCAGCTGGACCTGGTTCGTGGCGCCGCAGGGCGAGACGGACGCGCAGGTCAAGGTGTTGGTGGACTCGCGCAGCGGCAGGTCCACCGCCCGGAAGAGCTCGGCGGCCGTGGAGCCGGGGGCGGCCGAGAACGCGAGGTGCGGGCCGGCCGCGTGCGTGGACGCCGCCGCGGACCAGGTGACGCCGGCGTCGGTCGAGAAGTAGGCCGCGAGCGGGGAGCCGTTCATCTCGGACTGGACCTGGGCGGTCGACAGGGCCGCCGAGAAAAGGCGCACCTCGTCGATGAGCCCCGCGAACGCGTCGTTGGCGCCGATGCCGCTGACGGTGTCGATGCCCACCGTGAACGCGGTGTCCGAGAGGGCGGCGTTGCCGGGGCACGACGCCGCGGTGACCCCGTTGACGAAGAGGCGGTTCACGGAGGAGGACGGGTCGAGCACCGCCGCGACGTGCACCCAGCCCCCCAACGGGTAGACCGACGGGGTCGCCAGCGCGCAGCCGCCGGTAGCCGTCGGGTCCAGCTGGTAGCGGACGCGCCCCGACGCCGAATAGGCCTGCAGGCGGAAGTGCTTCGAGGCGGCGATGGTCTTGTTCGACTGGGCGTCCGCGGTCATCTTGACCCAGGCCGCCGCGGTCAGGCCCGTCCACGACCCGGCGGCGACGGTCGACACGGTCAGGCCGGTGGTCGCGGCGCTGAAGGACAGGCCGCCGCCCTGGAGGCCCGCGGCGGAGCGCAAGGCCGTGTTCCCCAAGAGCGCCGTGTTGCCCCGGCCCGAGGCGTCGAGGACCGGGGCCCCGGCCCCCTCGAACGAATAGGCGCCCAGGCGCGCGCCGCTCTCGAGGGCCACGGGGTAGAGGCCCGAGAGCGGGTCCTGCAGCGTCAGCTCGAAGGTGGCGCCCGAGGCCAGGTTCGTCATCTGGCCCTCCGAGAGCGCCCCGCCCGTCGAGTTGAGATGCCGGTACGAGGACGTCGACGGCGGCGCCGTGTCGAGCAGGAAGGCGGACTGGACCGAGAAGGCCGAGCCCACGAGCAGGCTGCTCTGCCCCTGCACGCGCCAGTAGTAGGTGGTGCCGCTCGTCAGCGAGGGCGAGGTCAGGCCGTAGTAGCCGTTGGTGGTCGGCTGGGCGGGGTTGAGCGATTGCAGGGTCGAGAAGTCGGAGGCGGTGGAGAGCTGGACGACGTGCTTGGGCATCACGCCGGCCTCCACCCAGGAGAAGTCCGGCAAGGTGTCCCGGGTGGCGCGGCCGTCGGCGGGGGCGTAGGTCGTCGGCTGGGAGAGCAGGGAGTCGGCCAGGATGGCGAACGGCCCCGCCTGGCCGACGCGTCCCCCGCGGTCGGAGTAGGTGAAGCGCACCATGTTCGTGGCCGTGCACGAGAGAGCGCCGTTGCAGACGCTGCTGACGGCCGAGGTGGTGAGGCTCAAGTCCGTGACGGAGAGGGTCTGCGCGGCCGTCGTCGCCTCGGCGCCCGTCAGAACGACCGCCAGCGGCGTCGAGACGTCCACCGCCGCGTCGCCGGAAGCCAGGAGCTGGCCCTCGTAGAGCCGGCCGCCGTAGGCGGCCAGGGCCTGGAAGCGGTCGGAGGAGGTCGGCAGGGTCCGGATGACGGACCACCCGCGGCCGTCGAAGGCGTAGAGGCGGCCGTTGGAGGGGTTGCCCAGGCCGGCGTAGAGGCGGCCCGCGTGGACGGCCAAGGACAGCGCGTCGCTCTCGGCCGGGTCCACGCTGGTCGTCCAAGACGCCCCGTCGAACTGGTAGATGATGCCTGAGTTGTTGGTGGCCGCGAAGAGCTTGTTGTCGTAGGCCGCGAAGGCGTTGACGGCGGCCGACGGCGAGAAGGAGACGTCCCAGGAGGTGCCGTTGAACACATAGACGCTCGGGTTGGCGCCGACGAAGAGGCGGCCGTCGTAGACGCCCAAAGACTCGATGACGGCGCTCGCCGACTGGAAGGCCACGTACCAGCGGTCCGCGGCCGGCTCGTAGGCCCAGACGCGGCCCGAGTCGTCGCCCGCGTAGAGCCGTCCGGCGAATGCCCGCAGCGCGCGCACGGAGCCGCCCGTCAGGGCGGCGGCCTGGGTCCAGGAGGCCCCATCGAACTGCCACACCTGCCCGGAAGCGAGGGCGGCGTAGAGCTTGCCGCCGAAGGACTCGAGCGCGTTCGGCACGGCCGCGAAGGTGTTGGAGATGCCCCAGGCCGAGCCGTCGAAGCTCCAGACGTCCCGGCCGACGTTGGCCGCCCAGAGCTTGCCCCCGTGGCGGACCATCGACGTGACGCCCGTCTTGCCCGTCATCGTCAGCGCGCGCCCCCGCGCGCCGTCGATCCATTCGGCGCCGGCGCTGGTCGAGTACATCACGCCGAAGGCGGCGACGCCGTCGGGCGCGTCGAGCGCCAGCCCCGAGGGGCCTAGGTCGCGCACCGTCGCCTGCGCCGTCACGCCCGACAAGAGCGAGATGCCGACCGCCTCCCCCACGAGGCCGCCCGTCGAGGAGACCGTCCCGAACCCCGAGCCGGTCGGCGTGGAGAAGTCCGTCACGAAGGCCGCGGTGGTGAGCGCCGGGGAGTAGAGCCCCAGGTAGTCCTGGGCCCGCACGCGCCAGAAGTAGGTGGTGCCGGAGGCCAGCGTGAAGGTGGAGACGTAGACGCCCTGGGTGACCAGGGAGGAGGAGGCCGTCGCGACCACGGGGGTCGAGACGAGGATCACGGGGGACAGGAAGTCCGAGCTGTCGTCGACCTCCAAGAGGAAGCTCGCCGCCGCGCCCATGCCCAGGGCCGTCGCGGTGCTGGGGCCGGCCCACAGAAAGGTGGGGCGGGTGCTCACGTAGACGCCCGCCGCCGGCAAGGTCGGCGTGGAGACGGCGGCCGCGGCGACGGTGTCCACCACCACCGTGAAGGGCCCGGCCGTGGTGAAGTTGCCGCGCCGGTCGGCGCTCATGAAGCGCAGCAGGTTCGTGCCCAAGGAGCCCGTCGCGATCGACGTGGACTGGGCCAGAGTGAGGTTGCGGACCGAGAGGGTCTCGGACCCCGTCGTGCCGTCGACCCCGGTCTGGGCCACGAACGGCAGGCCGGCGGCGGCGAAGGTGGCGCTGACGACGTTCCAGGCCTGGCCCGCGGAGGTCGAGTACTCGACGGCGAAATAGCCGGGGGCGCTGCGCGCGAACTCGTCGGCCACCTCCGCGGGGGTCAGCGCGGCGGACTGCACGCGCACCTCGTCTAAGTCGCCGCTGAACTGGCCCGAGACGACCGAGGTGACGTTCACGCCGGCGCCGACCGTGAACGGCATCGCGCCGCCGCCCGAGTTGCCCGACCAGTTCGAGGCCCCGCGCAGGGCGCCGTTGACGTAGAACCACACGCGGCTCGCGTCGGTGACCATCGTCACGTGCTGCCAGGCCCCGGCCAACAGCGGCGCGCCGTTCGCGAAGACGCCGCCGCCGGTGATGTTCGTGGCGCCCAGTTGGCCGCTCGAGTTCAAGGAGAAGGCCCAGTTGCCGCCGTTGGGGTTGCCGGTGTTCGGGGCCCCCACGGCCGCGATGACCTGGCTGGCGGTGACCGAGACCGGCCGGATCCAGGCCGAGACCGTGAACGTGGAGCCGGCGGGGAACGCGAAGGAGGTGTTGGGCGCCGACATGTACTGGTTGCCCGACAGGCGCAGCCCGGCCCCGAAGGGGGTCAGACCGTAGCGGGCGGGCGAGCAAGACCCCCCCGAGCAGGTCAGAGTCCCGACGATGCCGCCGGCGTCGTCCACCGGCGCGGAGCCTTGGCGCTCGCTGAAGCGCCAGTAAGCGATGGTCGCCGGCGTGCTCGACACGGTGGGGGCCCGGCCGAGGCCGGCGACGCCGTCCGAGACCGTCATCTGCGCGGTGACGCCGAGCAGGAGGTCCAGGGGCCCGGCCTCGCCGAACACGCCGCCGGTCGAGTTGAACACGGCGAACCCGGC
Organism: bacterium; assembly: GCA_004322435.1. Classification (GTDB taxonomy): domain Bacteria; phylum Elusimicrobiota; class Elusimicrobia; order UBA1565; family UBA1565; genus SCTT01. Next base: position 5,608 of record SCTT01000555.1, on the reverse strand, counting down.
CGCCGACGGGGAGGCGGTGTCCACCACGAAGCCGGCGGCGGGGCCCCAGCCGCCGAAGAGCCCCAACGAGCTCCGCGAGCGCACGCGCCAATAGTAGGTGGCGCCCTCGGCGAGCGTGAAGGTCGACAGGTAGACGCCCGTCACCTTCGAAAGGCGCGCGTCCGAGACCACCGCCGGCGTCGAGATGCTGATGACGACGGGCGGGGTGAAGGAGGGGTCGCCGCTCGACACCTCGAGGAAGAACTGGCCGCCCAAGCCCTGGACCAGCGAGCTCGAGGGGGCGGTCCAGTAGAAGTCCGGGCGGGAGAGGGCGTAGGTGCCGGCGGCCGGGAGGCTGGGCGTCGAGAACGCCACCGCGGCGTTCGTGTCCACGATGACCGTGAAGGGGCCCGAGGTGCGGACGTTGCCGGCCACGTCCGCGTAGTGGAAGCGGACCAGGTTCGTGCCGGCGGCGCCGGTCAGCGTCCCGGTCGAGACCACGAAGCGCAGGCCGGTGGCGGTCAGAGTCTGCGCCGCGGTGGTGCCGTGCGCGCCCGTCAAAGAGACGTGGGCGGCGTCGGCCGGGTCCGTCGAGGCGATGGTCTCCCAGGTGCGGCCCGCGTCGCTCGAATAGCTCGCCGAGAAGGGCTCGCCGGCGCCGGCATGGGACGCGACCTGGGCCCCGACGAGCGCGTGCGTGGAGAGCTTCACCTCGTCGAGGAGGCCCTTGAGCCCCTGCGTCCCCGCGCCGGTCTGGCCCAGGCGCAGCGGCCCGGCCGCGGTGACGAGGCTGTAGGCGTTCGAGCCCAGGAAGGCCCCGTCGGCATAGAGACGGATGTTCGAGCCGTCGTAGGTGAGCGCCACATGGTGCCAGGCTCCCGTCGAGAGGACTCCCCCCGCCGTGAAGAAGACGCAGCCGTCGCCGCCCATCACGACGCCGCTCGACAGGGCCAAGGTCACGCCCCCGGAGCAGGACGTCTGCCCGTAGTACGCGACGCCCTGCACGCCCGCCGTCGAGGACTGGTTGACCCAGGCCTCGAGCGTACGGGCCGAGGACCCCAAGGGGAGGCCGGAGAACGTCCCTTTCTCGGCGTACGCCAAGCCGTCGAGCAGCAGGCCCGGGCCGAAGCGGCCGGGGCCGACGAGGGGCGTGCCCACCGCCGCCACCGTGTTCGTCCCCAGCGCGTCGGCCCAGGGGCCGGCGGCCTCGTCTAAGTGCCACAGCCCCGCCGCGCCCGAGCCGGCCGAGAGGGGCGCGGGACCGGCGAGGTTCAGACCCGAGGCGGCGTCCGAGACCGTCAGCTGCACGGTGACGCCCGAGGCCAGGTCGTTGAACTGGGACTCGGCCAGAGGCCCCACGGTGGACCCATAACTAAGGAAGGAGGCCCCGGTGGGGGCCGTCCGGTCGAACCAGAAGGGCCCGATGTCGGTCTGGGTCCCGGCGCCGTCGGTGGTGTCGTAGGCGCGGGCGTGGAAGTACCAGTTCTGGGCGTCGGAGGTGGCCGTGACCGTGGTCTTCCCCGAGCTCCACTGCGGCACCTCGGCCCCGGTCACCGACGTCGCCGGCGACTGGTCCCAGCGCCAGTGCAGGTGGTCGATGTTGCCCGAGCCGAAGGCGGCCCGGAAGACCGCCGAGGAGACGTTGAGCCAGGTCCCCGTCAGGGTCTCGGCCGACACCAAGGACTGCGCGGCGACGATGGGGGCGGTGCCGGAGGCCAGCGGGAAGGAGGCCGGAGACATGGCGTCCACCGCGCCGGAGAACACGAAGTCGGCGGTGGAGGCGAAGACCGCTCCCATGTCCGCGCCCAGGGAGGCGCCCACCGAGACGTTCCAGGCCAGGAAGTAGGTCTTCGTCGAGGCGTCGAGCAGCTGGGAGTTCCCCGCCCCCGAGAGGTTGAAGGTGGCCTTCCCGAGCGAGAAGGACTGGCCGACCGTCAGGGCGGTGTCGCTTAAGACGCTGAAGAGGCCGTCCCCGTTGTCGAGGTAGAACTTGATCTGGTTGACGCTCGACGCCTGCGCCGAGCCGGTGGCGGCGACCGACAAGGCGTCCAGCGTGATGAAGTCGCCCCCGGTCCACAGTTGGAGCTTGAGGACGGCGTCGTTCTGGTCGTTGCGGAAGAAGGCCGACGGGACGAGCGGGGTCACCGCCGAGAACAGCGTGTCGCCGGTGTCGTTGACGGCGCTGCCGGTCGAGCGCGCGTAGCCGAACACGCCGCCCTGCGGCGTCCCGTGCAGGTTGTTGGCGGAGGCGTCGCGCACCATGCTCTCGGCGTCGAGGCCGTCGAAGTGATAGAGGAAGACCGAGCCGGCCGCAGAGCCGCGCTCGACCGGCGGGAGCTCGGCCGGGTAGCGCACGAAGTTCGAGACCCTCACCTCGTCGAGCTCGCCCAGGAAGTTCGCGGCGCCGCCCGAGGCGTTGGAGCTGCCCACGGCCAGGTAGCTGATGGGGTCGGCGAGCGTGCCCGCCATGGCGCCGGTGGTGAGCGCCACGCCGTCGATGAAGAACTGCCCGACCAGCGCGCTATAGACCGCGGCCACGTGGTGCCAGCGGCCGTCTGTGACGCTGACTTGGCCCGCCCCGTTGGCCGCGCACAGGACGCTCGAGCCCACGAAGAAGCTCGGCACGCCCGCCGCGCAGCCGCCGGCGTTGAGCCAGAGCCGGTAGCCGTTGTTGCCCGCGTTGATGCCGCGGGTCACGACGGCGGCGTTGGCGCGCGCGGTGTCCGTGGAGCGCAGCCAGGCCTCGACGGTGACCTGCCCGCCGCCGCCGACGTCCAGGGCCGCGGCATACGGGACGGTCACGGCGTCGTCGACGCCGTCGAAGGAGAAGGCCGGGAAGTCCACGCCCTCGAAGCCCGCGCCGCGGACCGTCACGGCCTCGCCGTCCAAGCGCATGCTGATGGAGGCCCCCGCCACCGGGAGGTAGTTCGAGCGCAGCGTCGCGACCACGAAATAGGTCTTGGTGGAGGTCGTCAGCGTGTCGGCCGCGCCGAGCGTCAGGGTCGCCTGGCTCGAGACGAAGACCGTGGGGTTCGTCAGCTGGCCGACGTCGGCGGCGGTGAAGAGGCCGTCGGCCGGGTTGTCCTCATAGAGAGCGACGTTCGAGACGGCCGCGTCCGGCAGGGTGCCGAACTTGCGCACCTTGACCTTGAGGAGGTCCGCCGTGGAGCCTTCGGTCCAGAGCTTCACGCGCAGGAAGGCCGTCGTCTGGCCCTGCAGCAAGGAGAACGACGCCGCGTCGACGACCTGCTCGCGCACGAGGCGCGCGGAGGCGGAGACGGCGTTCGAGAGGGCCGAGCGGACGCCCAGGCTGTCCTTGGCCGTCAGCGCGAAATGCCAGGTCTTGCCGGGGTCGACGGCGACCTTGAGCGTGACGGCGGCTCCGGCGGTGCCCGCGGCGGAGAAGGTCTGGGCGTAGGGGGCCGCGGCGTACTTGGCCGTGGTGTCGAGCGTCCCCGCCGAGGACCAGCGCAGGTCGTAGAGCGCGCCGCTCTGGAGGTCGCCCGCGGCGCCGTTCTCGCCGGGGGCGTTGAAGGTGACCGCGACCCAGGCGACCGAGGAGGTCTCGACCACGGCGTCCTGCGCCGCGGCCACGACGGGGGCCGAAGGGGCGGTGAGGTCGGCGGTCTGCTGGGACGACGCGGAGCCGCGCACGTACCCGGCGTCCTCGGCCAGGACCGCCCAATAGTACGGCACGCCCTTGGGCACGCTCGACACCCGGACCCCGGGGCTCCCGGCCGACAGGCGGTCGGGGAACACGCGGCTGCGGCCGCGCTCGGAGTTCGCCGGCGGGACGCGCAGGTATTCGGAACCCCCGCTCGAGGTCCCGACGCGGACGCGGTAGAGGAGGCTCGCGGCGGGCGTCGTCGCGTCGGAGGCCGCGGACCAGGACAACGTTAGCGTGCCGGAGGCCGACCCGACCGAATCCTCGCTCCAGGACGCGGTCATCCCGGACGACGGGGCCGACGGCGAGGACGCCGTCACGGACGCGTCGTTGCGCAGGACGGCGAACTGGCGCGCGCTGGCCGTCGTCACCGCGACGTCCAGGTCGCCGTCTCCGTCGAGGTCGGCCCACACCGGCGTCTGGGAGTTGCCGCCGGTGCCGGGCAGGGTCAGCTTCACGAAGGAGGCGCCGTCGTTGCGGAACACCGCGTCGGCGCCGTTCGAGTAGGAGACCAGGAGGTCCGCGTCCCCGTCCCCGTCCATGTCGCCCCAGGCCAGGCCCGACCCGCCCGAACCGAAGCCGGAGAAGGTCGTCAGCACCGTGAAGGACCCGCCGCCGTCGTTGCGCACCAGGACGGGGTCCTGGGCCGAGTTGGCGACGGCCAGGTCCAGGTCCCCGTCGCCGTCCGCGTCCCCCCAGGCCAGCGCCGTCGAGTTGCCGCCGGTGCCGGCCAGCGTGAACGTCGAGAACGCGCCGTTGCCGTCGTTGCGGACGTAGACCTCGTTTTGGGCGGAGTCGTTGGCGATGGCGAGGTCCAGGTCGCCGTCCTGGTCGGCGTCGGCCCAGGCGACGGCCAGAGAGTTGCCCGCCGTGCCCACGAGGGTGATGGTCGAGAAGGTGCCGTCGCCGTTGTTGCGCGCGACGTAGTCGTCGGCCGTCCCGGCCTTCGCCGCGGCGAAGTCGGGCAGGCCGTCGTTGTTGAAGTCCCCCCAGGCGACGCCGTAGTTCTCCCCGGCCGCCGTGGCGGCGGACAGGGCGAACGCGCCGGCGCCGTCGTTGGCGAGGACCTGCGCGGGGTTGCCGGTGTAGTTGGCCACCGCCGCGTCCAGGTCGCCGTCGCGGTCCTTGTCCCCGAGCGAGACCTGGCGGGCTTCGTTGAACGTCCCGGCCACGGACCCCCCGTCCGTGAAGGCCAGGGCGCCGTCGTTGCTCCAACGGTGCACCCCGTCGTTGAAGCGCGTCTGCACCAGGTCGACGTCCCCGTCGCCGTCGACGTCCCCGGCGGCCAGGCCCTGGCCGTTGCCGCTGCCGGCGCCGTAGACCCGGACGTACGCGAGCGCGGTCGCCGCGTTCGAGAGGTCCGAGCGCAGGCTCTGCAGGTCGGAGACGGTGATCGCGAAGTACCAGGTCGCCAACGGGTCGATGCTGGCGATGGCCGTGCTCTGGCGCACCCCGGCGACCAGCGAGGTGGAGCGGACGCTGGCGAACGGCGCGATGTTGTAGAAGGCCATCGACGTCAGCGGGAAGGTCGCCCAGCGGATGTCGTAGTTGTTGAGCGCGCCGGCGGCGCCCGGCGCCGGGGCCGTCCAGGTCAGGTTCACCGTCACGGCGGCGGCCGCCAACCCCGTGGACACGAGGGACCCCGCGAGGTCGGTGATGCCGCCCGGCTGGGGGTAGGCGGTGCCGCCGGAGCCCGCCGCCGCGGTGCCGCCGCCGGCCGAACCTCCGGAGACCGAATAGGTCAAGGTCGAAGCGTTGTAGCCGGTGACGGAGACCGTGATGCGGCCGGCGCCGCCGCCGCCGCCGGGGTCGTTGCCGCCGTCGGAGTCTCCTCCCCCCGCGCCGCCGCGGGCGTGCAAGGTCCCCGCCCCGCGGGCGGTGGCCGCGGACAGCACGATCGTCCCGCCCGCGCCGCCGCCGCCGGCGCCTTCGTTCGTGTTGGCGATGCCGTCGGTGCCCGCCGAG
>SCTT01000061.1 GCA_004322435.1 bacterium | reverse complement strand
CGTCCAACCTCGTTACCGACGGCATCGCGGCGCTTCAGCGCCTGCAGGAGCAGACCTCCGCTCTGCACCAGCAGTACCTGGCCAGCCAGGAGACGACGCAGAAGACGCTGCTCGCGCTCATCGAGTCGCAGGCCCGCGGGGTGCCGATGACGGCCATCCCCGTCGCGGCTCCTCAACCCGTCGCCGCGGCTCCCGTCCCTCTCCCTAACCCTCTCCCGCAAGCGGGAGAGGGAAGGGTGAGGGATTCCGTCTCGGAGGCGCTCATCGCGGTCGTCGCCGAGAAGACCGGCTACCCGCCCGAGACTTTGAACCTCGACATGGGCCTCGAGTCCGACCTCGGCATCGACTCCATCAAGCGCGTCGAGATCCTGGCCGCGCTGCGCGAGAAGCTCCCGAACGCGCCGGTCGTCGGCCCCCAGCACGTGGGCACGCTCCGGACCCTGCGCCAGATCATCGAGTTCATGGGCGCGGGACAAGCCCCTCTCCCTAACCCTCTCCCGCAAGCGGGAGAGGGAAGGGTGAGGGATTCCGTCTCTGAAGCCCTCATCGCCGTCGTCGCCGAGAAGACCGGCTATCCGCCCGAGACCCTGAACCTCGACATGGGGCTCGAGTCGGACTTGGGCATCGACTCCATCAAGCGCGTCGAGATCCTGGCCGCGCTGCGCGACAAGCTGCCGAACGCGCCGGTGGTGGGCCCGGAGCACGTCGGCACGCTCCGGACCCTGCGCCAGATCATCGAGTTCATGGGCGCGGGACAAGCCCCTCTCCCTAACCCTCTCCCGCAAGCGGGAGAGGGAAGGGTGAGGGATTCCGTCTCCGAAGCGCTCATCGCCGTCGTCGCCGAGAAGACCGGCTACCCGCCGGAGACCTTGAACCTCGACATGGGGCTCGAGTCCGACCTCGGCATCGACTCCATCAAGCGCGTCGAGATCTTGGCCGCGCTGCGCGAGCGGCTGCCTGAGGCGCCCACGGTGGGACCCGAGCACGTCGGGACCCTGCGCACGCTGCGGCAGATCATCGACTTCATGACCGGCGGCCCGTCGATCCCTCACCCCAACCCTCTCCCGCAAGCGGGAGAGGGAAGGGTGAGGGAATTGCCGACGAACATCGTCCGCGAAATGCTCGTCTCGGCCCTGATGCCGGCCGACGAGCCCCGGCGCCCGGCGGCCCTGCCGGCCCAGGGCGCCTTCTGGGTGCTCGACGACGGCTCCGAGCTGTCGAAGGCCGTGGTCCGGCGCCTGGCCGAGAAGGGCGGGAAGTCCGAGCTCGTGAAGCTCGGGAACGTCCCTGCGGTCCCCGCGGAGCTCGGCGGGCTGGTGCTCATCGCCCCCGCGGCGAAGCTGGAAGTCAACGGCCTCTGGTCGGAGTCTTCCGAGCGCTGGCTCAAGGACGCCTTCCAGCTGCTGCGGGCGTGCGCCCCGGCCCTGCGCAAGAACGCCGGCGCCGTGTTCTGCACCGTCTCGCGCCTCGACGGCGCCTTCGGCCTGGGCGCGCTCGAACGCACCGCCTGCCCGACCTCGGGAGCGCTCGCCGGACTCGCGAAGACCGCCCGGCTCGAGTGGCCGGAACAGCGCTGCAAGGCGCTGGACCTCGACCGCGCGTGGACCGACCTCGAAGCGGCGGCCGCCGCCGTCGTCGAAGAGCTCGGCCTCTCCGGCCCCGTGGAAGTGGGCCTTGAAGAGGGCGGCCGGCGGGTCCTCGAGACCCGCACCGAGCCCGCGCCCGCCTCGGGCCCGCTGCCGCTCGCCGAAGACGACGTGGTCGTCGTCACCGGCGGCGCGCGCGGCGTGACCGCCGAAGCGGCGCTGGCGCTGGCCGAAGCCGTCCGCCTCACCTTCGTCGTCCTCGGCCGCACCCCGGCCCCCGAGCCGGAGCCGGACTGGCTCAAGGGCCTGAGCGCCGAAGGCGACGTCAAGAAGGGCGTGATGAAGGAGCTGGGCGGCAAGCCCGCCCCCAAAGCCATCGAGGAAGCCTACCGCCGCTGGATGGGCAACCGCGAGCTGGCGCGCAACATCGCGCGCCTTGAGGCCGCCGGCGCGAAGGTCCTCTACCGCTCGGCCGACCTGCGCGACCCCGCGTCCGTCCAAGCGGCGCTTTCGGGCCTGCCCGGCCCCGTCCGGGCCCTCGTGCACGGCGCCGGCGCCTTGGCCGACCGCCACATCGAGGAGAAGACCCCCGCCATGTTCGACGCGGTCTTCGACACGAAGGTCGGCGGCCTGCGCACCGTGCTGGGCGCGCTCGACCTTCCGGCCCTCAAGGCCGTGGCGCTCTTCTCCTCGGTCACCGGACGCCTGGGACGCGTCGGCCAGGCCGACTACGCGATGGCCAACGAGACCCTCAACAAGGCGGCCCAGTCTCTGTCGCGCCGCCTGCCCGGATGCCGGGTCGTCAGCATCTGCTGGGGCCCGTGGGAGGGGGGGATGGTGACCCCGGCCTTGAAGAAGGTCTTCGAAGGCGAGGGGGTGGGCCTTCTGCCTCTGCGCGAGGGGGGCCGGCACCTGGTCGCCGAGCTGCGCGGCGCGGGCGTGGAGACCGTCGTCACCGGCTCCAAGCTCGCCACCGCCGCGGACCGCGCGGTCGCCAAGGAGCCCGCGAAGCTCGTCGTGGCCTTCGAGCGCTCGCTCGATACGGCGAGCCATCCGTTCCTGTCCTCCCACGTCATCAACGGCAAGGCCGTGCTGCCGCTGGCGATGATGGCCGAGTGGCTGGCCCACGCGGCGCTCCATGCCAACCCGGGCCTGGAGTTCGCCGGACTCGACGACCTGAGGGTCCTCAAGGGTGTCATCCTCGATGGCGCGCCGCGCACTGTGCGCGCCGCCGCAGGCAAGGCGGCCAAGGAGGGACCCCTGTACCGCGTGCCCGTCGAGCTGCAGGGAGAAGGGAGCGTCGTCCATGCGCGCGGGTCGGTGCTCTTGGGCCGGCGCCCGACGCCGCCCGCGCCGACGGCCGTGCCCGCCTGGCCGGCTTATCCGAGGACGACCGAACGGGCTTACGCCGAGACGCTCTTCCACGGGCCGCACCTGCAGGGCATCACCGCGGTGGACGGCTGCGCCGAGGCCGGCATCGCGGTGAGCGTGAACCCGGCGCCGGCGCCCTCGGCGTGGCAGAAGAACCCGCTGCGCTCGGCATGGCTGGGCGACCCGCTGGCTTTGGACGCCGCGTTCCAGGCCGCCATCCTCTGGTCGGCCGAGCACGCCGGCGGGCCCTGCTTGCCCGCCTACATGGGCCGCTACCGCCAGTTCGCCGAGTTCCCGAAGGACGGGACGAAGGTCGTGCTGCGCATGACGCGCCGCGGGGCGATGGTCGCCGCGGACGCCGACTTCCTGACCCGCTCCGGCGCGCTCGTCGCGCGCCTCGAGGGCTCGGAACACGCGGTGGACGCCGGCCTGACCGCGGCGTTCAAGAAGTCCACGGTCCTCGCCTGATGAAAGAAGCCGTCCCCGTAGCCGTCGTCGGCGTCGGAGGCCTGTTCCCGAAGGCCCCGACGCTGGCCGCCTACTGGGACAACATCAAAGGCGGGGTCTGCGCCGCCGAGGACGTGCCCCCTGGGCGGTGGCTCTTGGGACGGGAGGACGCGTTCCAGGCCGAGCCGCGCCCCGCGCCGGACAAGGTCTACGGGACGAAGGCCTGCCTGGTCTCCGGCTTCGAGTTCGACGCCTCCGGCTTCAGCCTCGGCGAATCGCTCCTCAAGGGCCTCGACCCGGTGTTCCACTTCGCCCTGCACGCCGGACGCCAGGCCTGGCGCGACGCCGTCACCGCGGGCCTCGACCGGCGGCGCGTGGGCGTCGTCATCGGCAACATCGCGCTGCCCACCGACCACTTCTCGGCGCACAGCCGGCGCTTGTTGGCCCGCGAGCTGGCCGCCGCGCTCGGCCGCCCGCTGACGGAGCCCGCCGAGGTCCATCCCTTCGACCGCTCCCCGGCCGGCCTGCCGGCGGGCCTGCTGGCCCAGGCGCTGGGCCTGGGCGGCGGCGCGTTCACCCTCGACGCCGCCTGCGCCTCCTCGCTCTACGCGGTGAAGCTCGCGGTGGACGCGCTCCAGGACGGCCGGGCCGACGCGATGCTCACGGGCGGCGTGTCCCGCCCCGACTGCCTCTACACCCAGATGGGATTCTCGCAGCTGCGCGCGCTCTCGCCCACCGGCCGCCCCTCGCCGCTCGACGCCTCGGGCGACGGCCTCGTGGTCGGCGAAGGCGCGGGGCTCTTCGTCTTAAAGCGCCTCCCCGACGCCCTGCGCGACGGCGACAAGGTCTACGGCGTCATCCGCGGGGCCGGGCTCTCAAACGACATCGGCGGCTCGCTGTTGGCCCCGGACGGCGGCGGCCAGCTGCGCGCCATGCGCGCGGCCTACGCGGCGGCCAACCTCAAGCCCGCGGACATCGACCTCTACGAATGCCACGCGACCGGCACGCCGGTGGGCGACGTGGTGGAGCTCAAGAGCCTGCGCGCGCTGTGGGGCGAGCAGGGCTGGAAGCCCGGCCAGTGCGCGCTGGGCTCGGTCAAGTCCAACGTCGGCCATCTTCTGACCGGCGCCGGCGCCGCGGGCCTGATGAAGGTCCTCCTCGCCATGAGGGAAAAGACTTTGCCGCCTTCCGCCAACTTCACGCGCACCCCCGACGGCGCCGACCTCTCCGGCTCGCCGTTCCGCGTGCAGGCCTCCGCACAGGCCTGGGAGCCGCGCGGCCCGAGCATCCCGCGCCGCGCCGCCGTCTCCTCCTTCGGCTTCGGCGGCATCAACGCGCACCTCATCGTCGAGGAGTACCTGCCCTGGGCCGCCAAGCGCCGCGCGCCCAGCCCGCCCGAGCGCGGCCCCGCGGTCGCGGTGGTGGGCATGGCGGCCCGGTTCGGGGCCTTCAAGGACCTGCGCGAGTTCCAAGAGGGCGTGCTGGGCGGGATTGCGCCGGCCGAGCGCCTCATCAAGGAGCTGACCGTCTCGCCGACCGCCTACCGCATCCCGCCCAAGGAGCTCGCCGAGATGCTCCCGCAGCAGGTGCTGATGCTCCAGACCGCCGACGCCGCGCTGCGCGACGCGGGGCTTGCCGCCCGCGACCACGAGAGGACGGGCGTCTTCGTGGGCATGGAGCTCGACTGCCGCACCGCCGACTTCCACTTCCGCTGGTCGCTGCCCCCCGAGCTGCGCGACGCCGCCGGGCCGGCGCTCACCGCCAACCGCACGATGGGGGCGCTGGGCGGCATCATCGCGAGCCGCATCGCCCGCGAGTTCAAGGTCGGCGGCCCCTCGTTCACGCTGGCCTCGGACGAGACCGCGGGCCTGCGCGCGCTCGAAGCCGCAGCGGGAGCCCTGCGCCGCGGCGAGCTCGACTGCGCGCTGGTCGGCGCGGTGGACGCCGGCGGCGACCCCCGGGCCCTCGCGGCCGCGGACGCCCTGCGCGCCTTCTCGCCCTCCGGCGCCGCCCGCCCCTTCGAAGCCGCGGCCGACGGCTCCGTCCCGGGCGAAGGCGCGGCCTGCGTCGTCCTCAAGCGCTTGGACGACGCCCTGCAGGACGGCGACCGGGTCTACGCGGTGCTCCGCGGCGTCGGAACCGCGACCGCCGCCGACACCGAGGCGGCCCGCGGCTACACGGACGCCTTGGAGCGCGCGTACCGCGACTCGGGCGTGGCCCCCGACAGCGTGTCCTACCTCGAGACGCACGGCTCGGGCTCCCCGATGGAGGACGCCGCCGAGGCCGCGGCGCTGGGCGCCTTCTTCGGCCGCCGCCCGGCCGAGAGGCCCTTGGCGCTGGGCGCGGTCAAGCCCGTCATCGGCCACACCGGCGCGGCCTCGGGCCTGGCCTCGCTCGTCAAAGCGGCGCTCGCGCTCTACCAGGAGATCCTCCCGCCGCTGCCGCTCTTGGAACCGCGCGCCGAGCTCGCCTCTTTCAAGGGGGCCCTGCACGCGCCCCGCGCGCCGCAGGTCTGGCTGCGGAACCGCGTCGAGGGCCCGCGCCGCGCCGGGGTGTCGGCCGTGGGCCTGGGCGGCAACTACGCGCACGTCGTCCTCGAGCAGCTCGACAAGGTCCCGCCGCACTGCGAGCGCCCCTCCGAACGCCGCCAGCCCCTGGGCGCGCGCGCCGAGGCGCTCTTCGTGGTGGAGGGGGACTCCGCGCCGGAGCTGCTGCTCTCCGCCCGCCGCCTGCGCGCCTGGCTCGACGACCAGCCGCCCTGGCGCGGCATCGAGGCGCTGGCCCGGGCCTGGTGGGAGAACGCGCCCGCTCTGGGGCGCAAGGCGCTCGCGGTCTCGTTCATCGCCCGCGACTCGGCCGAGCTTTCGGCGCAGTGCCTGAGCGCCGAGAAGTCGCTCTTGGAAGACCCCGCCGCCCCCATCCAAGGGCTGGACCGCATCTTCTACTCGCCGGAGCCTTTGGGCCGCGTCGGCCGCGTCGCCTTCGTCTTCCCCGGCTCCGGGAACCAGTACATCGGCATGGGCTTGTCGGCCTTCGCCCAGTGGCCCGAGGTCCTGCGCCCGCTCGACGGCGAGGTGGAGCGCCTCAAGGACCAGTTCGTCCCGGAGCTCTTCACGCCCTGGGCGCTGGCCTGGCCGACGGGCTGGGAGGACTCGGCCCTCGAGCGCCTGGCCTCGGACCACAAGGCGATGATCTTCGGCCAGGTGTCCCACGGCGCCGCCCTCTCGGACCTGGTGCGCTCCTTCGGCGTCGAGCCCACCGCGGTCATCGGCTACTCCTTGGGGGAGACCGCCGGCCTCTTCGCGCTGCGGCTCTGGACCCAGCGCGACGAGATGCTCAAGCGCATGGAGAAGTCGGACCTGTTCGTCAGCGAGCTCGCCGGCCCCTGCAACGCGGCGCGGCGGTCCTGGGGCCTGGCGGCCCACGAGGCGGTGGACTGGGCGCTCGGCGTCGTCGACAGCCCCGAGAAGCTCGTGCGCGCCGCCACGGACAAGATGGAGAAGGTCTTCGTCCTCATCGTCAACACCCCCAAAGAGTGCGTGGTCGGGGGGACGCGCCACGCGGTCAAGAAGCTCGTCGAAGGCCTCGGCGGGACCTTCCTGCCCATCCAGGGCGTCACCACCGTCCACTGCAAGGTGGCCAAGGAGGTGGAGACCGCCTATCGCGAGCTTCATCTTTTGGAGACGACCCCCAAGGAGGGCGTCCAGGTCTATAGCGGCGCCTGGGGCCGCCCGTACGTGCTGACGCGAGAGAGCGCCGCCGACGCGGTGACCGCCCAGGCTTTGACCGGCGTGGACTTCCCGGCGGTCGTCAACCGCGCCTACGACGACGGCGTCCGCATCTTCCTCGAGATGGGGCCGCGCAACACCTGTTCCCGCATGGTCGGGAAGATCTTGGACGACAAGCCCCACGCCGCGCGCTCCGTCTGCGTCCGCGACCAGGACGACTCCTCGACGGTCCTGCGCCTGTTGGGGATGCTCGCCGCCGAGCGCGTGCCCTTCGAGCTGGGACGGCTCTACGGCCAGGAGAGCCTCGCGGTGGGCCACCGCGCCGACAAGCCCGTCGACGGGTCCGCGCTCGTCATGCCGATGCGCCGGCCCGCGCCCAGCGCGCCGGCGCCCAAGCCCAAGCCTTTGCCTCCGCCGCCTCCGCCGCCGCCGCCGGCCCCGCGGCCCGCGCCGCGCCCTGCCCCGGTCCGCGCTCCCGTCGCCGTGCTAGAACGGCCTGCGGCGTCAGAGCCTCTGACGCGGATGCTGATGGCGGCCCAAGAAGCCAAGGCTTCGGCCCATTCGCAGTACCTCCGGTTCTCGGCCACCAACGCCGAGGCCCAGCTTCGCCTCCTGAACCTCGCCTCCGGCGGCGCGGCGGCACCCGCGCCCGCCGCGCCCACGCAGCCTGTCTTCATGGATAGGAAAGCCTGCATGGAGTTCGCGGTCGGCAAGATCGGCGCCGTTCTCGGCGAAAAGTTCGCCGCCATCGACGCCCACCCGACCCGCGTGCGCCTGCCCGACGAGCCTCTGATGCTGGCCGACCGCATCCTGAGCGTCTCCGGAGAGCCGCTGTCGATGACCTCGGGCGGCTGCGTCACCGAGCACGACATCCACCCCGGGGCCTGGTATCTGGACGGCGGCCGAATCCCCACCTGCATCGCGGTGGAGGCCGGGCAGGCCGACCTGTTCGTGTCGGGTTACTTGGGGATAGACCTCAAGACCAAGGGCAAGGCCGTCTACCGCCTGCTCGACGCTGTGGTGACCTTCCA
>SCTT01000554.1 GCA_004322435.1 bacterium | reverse complement strand
GAACAAGGCCTGCGACGCCGGGGACGTCGGGTGCTGGACGATGCTCGGGACCATGTACTTGAAGGGAGAGGGCCTCGCGAAGGACGAGGCGAAGGCCCTGCCCCTCTTGCGCAAGGCCTGCGCCGCGGGCGACGCGCCGTCGTGCCGCTCCATCTCGGACTTGGAGAGGCCCGAGCCTTCCAAGTAGCTCAGGGCTCGACCAGGGCGTCCAAGTAGGTGCTCATCTTCCGGTCCATCGTGCCCCAGCGCTTGTACAGCCGGCCGCGCCGGTCGATGATGACGGTGGTCGGCAGCTCGCGGACGCCGTAGAGGTCCGCCAGTTCGGCGCCGGCGTGGGAGGGGTCGTGGATCTGGGGCCAATCGAGGCTCAGCTCCGTCACGGCCTTGCGCAGTTCGCCCAGCTCCTCGTCGCGGTTGACGCCGAGGACCACGACACCCCTGCCCTTGTACTCGGCGTTGAGGCGCTTTAAATCCGGCAGCAGGCGGCGGCAGGGGGGACACCACGTGGCCCAGAAGTCGAGGACGACCACCTTCCCGCGCAGCGCCTCAAGCGACCACACGCGGCCGTCGATGTCCGTCGCGCTGAAGGCGGGGGCGGGCTTGAGGCCCGCCTCCTTGGGCTGGGCCAGGAAGCGGTCGAGGCGGTCGCAACCCTTGACGACGCCGAAGACCGCCGCCGCGGCGAGCAGCACGGCGGCCCAGCGTCCCGCCTGGCGCAGACGCAGCCCCCAGACGGCGCGTCGCAGTTCGGCGGCTTCCGCGGCCCGTGCGCACTCCGGACAATAGAGGGCCCCTCGCCAGCGCGCCGGACCGCAGTCGGGACACAGCGCCCGCGCGCAGACCGCGCAGGTCCACTCGGCCCCCCGGCGGTGGGCGGCGCAGTCCATGTCAGACCCCGAAGAGGGCGCCGTAGAGGCCCTGCACGTCCCAGAGGAAGTCTTTGAGCTTCTTCGGGCTCACACGCTTGGAAGCCCGGTAGGCGATGAGCCACTCGCCCTTGGCGTGGACGGTCCAGCCCGGCCGCGCGGCCAGGTACTGCGTGCCGCCGACGCTGAAGAAGTCGCGGATGGCCGGCTCGTCCGGACCGCGGAGGCGGTAGGCCTTCGAGAAGGCCGGGTCGTGCTCGAAGTCGATGTCCTGGCCGCCGAAGAGCTCGCCGAACCAGTCGCCCAGGTCCTCCGGAGCCGCCGTGAACTCCGGCAGGTTCCGCCCCGGGCACAAAAACGCCCCGACGGTCTGCTTGTAGGTGTGCGAGCTCCGGCCGCTACCGACGGTGTACTGGTAGTCGAAGAGCAGGTAGTCGCGGCGTTCGCCCCACAGGACGTTCTTGGCCTCGGTTGAGCGCCCGGCCCCGAACAGGGACATCGCCTTGAGCGCCTCGGGCAGGTCCCCCAAGGTCTCGTCGGTGGGATGCAGCCCGAGCCCGGGCGCGGCGGCGCGCAGCGCGTTCGTCCGCGCCTTCTCCAGCCAATAGTGTGCACCCACGATGGCCGCCGCGAGGGGGATGATGAAGACGGTGGGGTTCTCGAGGAGGAAGGGGCCGAGGGCCATGGTCTTTGAACTACAGATTAGGGACTGTCCCTAATCTGTAGTTAGAACTTGAAAGCGAGGGTGAGCTTGTGGGTGGTGCCGAGCTCGCCGAAAGGGACCCAGGCGTAGTCGACGCGCATGCGGTCGAGATCCAGGCCGCCGCCGCCCGTGAGGCCGGTCAACCCGTCGATGCCGCGCTGGCGCTGGACGTTGTAGCCGAAGCGGAGCTGGCCTTTCGAGGCCGCGCCGAAGGGCTGCGTGAACTCCCCGCCGAGCGCCGGGTAAGGGTCGGCGTCGACGGGCATGAAGCCGTCCAAGAGCATCGCCATCTGGGGGCTGACGTGCCAGCGCGCGCCCATCTGGATCGCGAAAGGAAGCGGGTCCGCGGCGCCGCCGACCTGGATGGCGGGGCCCAAGTTCCGAAGCGAGGCCCCGAGGTCCACCGGCCCTTCGCCGATGGCGGAGACCCGGTCGGCCTGGACGCCCAGGTCCAGCGCGAAGGTCGTGCCGGCCGAGCCCGCGATCTCGCTGCGCACGAGCTTGAGCGCCGCGCCCGCCGAGAGCGCCTCGAAATGCCGGGCGTAGGCGCCCGAGAAGCACAGGTCGGTGGGCGAGAAGCTGCCGTTGGGGTTCGCGAAGCGGTCGTAGCCCTCGACCTCGCCGGCCGAATGGTAGACCAAGCCCGCCGCCAGCACCGAGCGGCCGTCGGCGAGCGGGCGCGCGTAGCCGAGGGCGCCGGCGTAGGAGGACTCGAGGAGCGCGTTGTAGCCGACCGTCGCCTCCGAGCGCCCGCCTCCGGCGAGGCGCCCCAGGCCGCCCGGGTTCCAGAACAGGGCCTCGGCGCCTTCGGCGGTCGCGGAGTTCGCCCCGCCCATCGCCTCGCCTCGGGCCCCCGACGGGATCCGCAGGAAGGCGGCGCCGGTGGTGCCGGCGGCGGCGTCGCTGAAGGGAGCGTCCGGGAAAAACCCGGCCGAGGCGGGGACGGCCGCGAGGAGGACGGCCGCCAGGACGGCTCGGATCACACCGGCCAGACCGGCCCTTTGGAGCCGGGATTGAGCTCCTCGGGCTCCTGGGTCGCGGGAGGAGGGGTCATCGACTGGAGCTCGCCCCCCGGCGGGCGCAGGGAAAGGCCCGCGGGCTCGGCCGCCGGTTTGCGCGGCAGGATCATCGTCTTCTCGGCCGCGGCGGCCAGCGCCGGGTCGACCGGCGAAGTCTCCTCGGCGGCGGGCTTCGGCGCCGGAGCGGGAGCCGGTGCGGGGGCCGGTGCGGGGGCCGGCTTCGGGGCCGGCGTGAAGCGGGGGGGGCCGAGTTCGATGCCGCCCGACGGCGCCGGAGCGGGGGCCGGAGCCGCCGCGGGGCTGGGCTTGGGAGCGGGCGCCGGGGTCGGGGCGGGTTTCGGGGCCGGGGCGGGAGCCGGAGCCGGGGCCGGGGCCGGGGCCGGGGCCGGAGTGGGGGCCGGCTTAGGGGCGGGCGCGGCCGCCGCGGGCTTCGGCGCCGCC
>SCTT01000553.1 GCA_004322435.1 bacterium | reverse complement strand
GAAAAACGTAGTCATCCTCGGCTCGACGGGGTCCATCGGCAAGAACGCGCTTCGCGTGGTGCGCGAGATGCCGGGCGAGTTCAACGTCGTCGGCCTGGCGGTCAACGGCTCCGTCGACGAGCTCGTCAAGCAGGCCGCCGAGTTCCGGCCCGCGATGGTCGCCGCCTTCGACCCCGCCGCCGCCAAGAAGCTCAAAGGGAAGGTCGGCCGCGCGCGCGTGCTCGAGCCCGGCGTCGAGGGCCTCTGCGAGATGGCCTCCGCCAAGGACGTCGACGTGGTGCTGACCTCGCTCGTGGGCGGCGTGGGCTTTGCCCCCCTCCACGCGGCGCTTAAGGCCGGCAAGACGGTCGCGCTCGCCAACAAGGAGCCCATGGTCATGGCCGGCGAGCAGTTCATGGCCGAGGCGGAGCGCTGGGGCGGCAAGATCCTTCCCGTCGATTCCGAGCCCTCGGCCATCTTCCAGTGCTTCGGCTCGCAGAAGCTCCCCAAGGGCGGTCTGCGCGGCTACGGCAAGCTGGCCCGCCGCGTTTTCCTGACCGCCTCCGGCGGCGCCTTCTACAAGCGGCAGGGCGACCTGTCGACGGTGACGCCCGCCGAGGCGCTCAACCATCCGACCTGGAAGATGGGCAAGAAGATCACCGTGGACTCGGCGACCTTGATGAACAAGGGCTTCGAGACCATCGAGATCAAGAACCTCTTCGGCCTGGATTTGAAGCAGATCGAGATCGTCATCCACCACCAGTCCATCATCCACGGCGCCGTCGAGTTCAACGACGGCTCGGTCATCGCGCAGATGTCCCCCCCCGACATGGCCCTCCCCATCCAGTACGCGATGGCGTGGCCGGACCGCGCCAAATGCGTCATCGACCGCCTGGACCTCTTTAAGACGGGCAGCCTCACCTTCGCCGAGCCCGATTTCCGCCGCTTCACCTGCCTGGCGCTGGCCTTCGAGGCCGCCAAGGCGGGCGGCGGCATGCCCGCCGTCCTCAACGCCGCCGACGAGGTGGCCGTGGAGGCCTTCCTGGCCGGCCGCCTGCGGTTCACCGACATCCCGCGCGTCATCGAGACCACGATGAAGGCCTACAAGCCCTCGGGCGGCCTCCCCTCCTTCGCCGACGTCGCCGAAGTGGACCAGTGGGCCCGTGAGAAGGCCGCCGAGATGGCCGACGCCCTGGGGGCCGCCGCATGATCCTCTCCTTCATCTCCGTCATCGTCACCTTCGGGATGGTCATCTTCCTCCACGAGGGCGGCCACTTTTTGGTCTGCCGCAAGCTCGGCGTGCGCGTCGAGCGCTTCGCCTTCGGCTTCGGCCCGGAGCTCTTGGGCTTCACCTCGGGCGGCACGCGCTTCTCCATCTGCGCCATCCCGCTGGGCGGCTTCGTGAAGCCGGCCGGCGAGTCCATCGAGGACCACACCGGCCATCCCGACGAGTACTTCAGCCGCGCGCCGTGGGAACGGCTCCTCATCGTGGCGGCCGGCCCGGCGATGAACTACGTGCTCGCCTTCGCGATGTTCTTCTTGGTCGTCTTCTTCAAGGGCATCCCCGAAGGCTCCACGCAGCCCGTCATCGGCGACCTGGCCCCGAACTACCCGGCGGCCGAGGCGGGGATGCTGCCCGGCGACCGCATCCTCAAGGTGGACTCGGTCGACGTCGCCAAGTGGTCGGACCTGGCCGAGTACGTCTACGTCCGGCCCGGGACCCCGGTCAAGGTCACCTATGCCCGCAGCGGCGAGGTGAAGCTCGTCGAGGTCACGCCGCGGCTCGACGCGGCCTCGAAGCGCGGCCTCATCGGCATCGTCCAGGGCGTCGAGTACCGGAAGATCGGCTTCGTCGGCTCGGTGGTCGAGGCGCTTAAGGAGTGCTGGCACTGGACCGCTTACACCGTGACGAGCCTGGCCGAGAAGATCTGGGCGCGCGAGAAGCCCGACCTGGCCGGCCCCGTGGGCATCGTGCAGATGGTCTCGCGCGCGGCGCATTCGGGGCTCGAGAACCTGGTCCAGCTCATCGGGCTGATCTCGGTCGCCATCGGCTTCTTCAACATCCTCCCCATCCCGCTCCTCGACGGCGGCCACGCGCTCCTCTACATCTACGAGTGGGTGAGCCGCAAGAAGCTCACGACGGCCATCGTGGGCGCGGCCAACAGCGTCGGGCTGGCGCTGCTGATGTCGCTGCTCTTGTTCGCGACCTACAACGACATCATGCGCATCCGGGACGGCCGCAAGGCCGCCAAGGACGCGAAGAAGGCGGCGGAGGCGGTCGTGACGCCGACGCCCGCGCCGGCGCCGGCGAAGTAATCCCAATCAACGAATTCTGAAGTTTCTGCAAGTCTGACACCCTGTCAGACTTTTAGACGGTAAACCACGACAATTACGGTGCCGTAGGCGGAGGTCTCGTCGGCCTGGGAACGGCTGACGAGGAGCTCTTGGAACTCGCCCAGTTCCAGGCGGGTGCCGAAGGGCGGGGCGTGGGCGCCCTTCGCGGCCTGCAGGGAGAGGATGGCCGAGAGTTCTCGAAGCGGAGCGCCGGCTCCTCCGGCGGCGGCCAAGGAGTCGATGAGGTCTGCGGCGCGCCCATAGGCCGAGGCGGCCCCGTCGGAGAGGAGCTCGGCCTTCGGAAGATAGAACCGGAAGGTCTGGGAATTCCGAGTGCACGTCTCGTGCCGGATCTGGAGATACACGGCCCCCGCCAGGCGAGCGGTCTCCACGGCGCGGCCGGGGCCTTGGGGACGGAAGGAGCTCGAGAGCACCCCCGGCCCGTGGACGGCCAGCGCGGGATGCGGGTCGGGGCGCTCGCACGGCGTGGACTCCCCCTTCGGGAAGTGCACCTCGCGCTCCTCGGGGTCCGTCGCGCAGGCGGCGGCCAGGGCAGCGAGTCCGAGGAGAGCCAACCATCTCACGCGCCAAGCGTAGCAGAATCAGGGAACTTTTTAGGGGGGTTCTGCGTACGTGATAGTAGGGGGCTGGGACTTAGGGCCCTTCCGGACGGGGCAGGCCGGAGGTACAATGGGACTTGAAATGGAACGGATGCTGACCGAGATGAACGTCTCGCTCCGGGCGCTGGCCACGGACATGGCGTTTGTTAAGACGGATATGAGCTCCCTGAAGACGGATGTGAGCTCCCTGAAGACGGATGTGAGCTCCCTGAAGACGGACGTGAGCGCCCTGAAGACGGACGTGAGCTCCCTGAAGATGGACGTGAGCTCCCTGAAGACGGACGTGAGCGCTCTGAAGTCGGACGTGGGGTCTCTGAAGGCGGATGTGAGCACTCTGAAGGCGGATGTGAGTTCTCTGAAGACGGATGTGAGCACTCTGAAGTCGGACGTGGGCTCTTTGAATTCGGACATGGGCGGCATGAAGTCGGACATGGGCGCAATGAAGTCGGACTTGGGCCGGCTCGACAAGAAGATGGACCGCTTGTCGATTGAGTTCCTGAACCACAAGCTCGAGATGAGCGACAAGTACGACGCGTTCTCCGAGGAGATGCGCGGAATCTACCGTCACGCCGCTTGGGCGGCGGAAGCCGCGAAGGCCTCCGCCGATAAAGTCTTCACCCACGGCGCC
>SCTT01000552.1 GCA_004322435.1 bacterium | reverse complement strand
CCAGCACCGAGGTGTTGGCCACGGGGAAGGAGGAGAAGTCCACCGACGTGTCCTGGTTCGCGAAGACCGTGGCCGAGGCGATCTCGACGGCCCGCAGGCCGTCGACGTTGGCGCGCAGGCGGTAGGAGCCGGCCTTGAGGCCGTCGATGCGGTAGGTGGCGGTGTCGACGCCCGCGGCGACGAAGACGCCGCCGGAGCCCCCGTCCAAGGCCGTCGTGGTCGTGATGGGCACCGCGGAGAGCGAGACGAAGGTCCCGGCGGTGTTGAAGCCCGCGGGCAGGAAGAGCTTGCCCAGGAAGGCCGAGCGGCGGGAGAAGGCCGGCAAGGTCAAGGTGGTCTGGCCGGTGGGCGCGACGAAGACGTTCTGGCTCAGCTCGTCGAAGCCGGGCAGGGTGGCGCGCACCGTGTAGGTGTTCGAGGCGACGTTGAAGCGCAGGATGGTCTTCGCCACGTTGGCGCCCAGCGACGGGTCGAACTGGCCGCCGTCGTCGAAGGTCGTGGTGCCGGCCGGCAGGCGCATCGGGCCGTTCAACGTGAAGCTGACCGTCGTGTTGACGACCTGCAGCTGGCCGTAGAGCGTCGCCCCCTGCGTGGAGGCGACGGGGATGCTCGGGACGACGACCAAGGACGGGGCGCGGCCCATGTTGAGCACGGTGCGGCCGTCGGCCGTGGTCGAGGTCAGGCCCACGGAGACGGCCGTGAAGGCGGTGACGGTGGAGAAGGTCGACAGCGTCACGTTGGCGCGGGCGTCGAGGTAGCCGTCCTTAAAGAGGCGCAGGCGGTAGGCCCCCGCGGCGAGGCCGGCGAAGGTCACGTCGCCGTTGTCGTCGGTCGAGCGCAGGCCGCCGCCCGACTGGCCGAAGACCTCGGCCTGGACCGAGGCCAGCGGGATGCTCGGGGTGACGCCGGCGTCCACCGCGCGGAGCTTGAGCTCGGAGGCCTCGATGGTGATGCGCAGGGTGTCGTCGCGCAGGCCGTCCACCTCGACGCGGACGTAGTACACGCCGCGCGGCTGGCGCAGGCCGTCCTGGCCGCGGCCGTCCCAGGCGATGAGGCCCAGGCCCGGCTGGCCGGAGCCGGAGAAGGAGGCCAAGGCCGTAGGCGTCACGTCCTGCTTATAGGGAGTCGAGGCGATGGACACCGCCCACGAGCGGGTGGGGTCGCCCAAAGTGAAGTTGATGAAGGCCTGGTTCGGGCCGGTCGGGTCGCCGTTCGGGATGATGGTCGCCGAACTGCGGCCGAGGATGAAGGGCCGCGTGGCCACAGAGACGTCCGTCAGCGTGTTGTTCGGGAGCACCGAGACCACCATGTAGCCGGTGGAGCCGGGGGCCAGCAGGTTCGCGGCCTGCTCGATGAGGTACTCGCCGGCGCTCACGCCGCGCACCCGGAACGCCGCCGTGCTGGAGCCGGCGGCGAAGGTCACGACGGCCGTAGAGTCGAAGACGCCGGTCGGCGAGCTCGACACGCGCACGCCCGTAGCGGGCACCGGGTTGCCGGTGGCGGGGTCGAAGACGACCGCGCGGAGGATGACGTTCGCGGCGGCGCCCACGGCGACGCGGATGCCGCACAGGTTGAGGGACTCGAGGAGCAGCCGCTGGCTCGTCGTGCCGGCGAGCAGGCCGGTCTGGTTGTCGACCGAGCGCACCCAGGCGGCCGCCCCCAGCCCGCGCGTCACGTCGGGCACGGCCGTGAAGAGCGGGGCGGGCGGGACGGTGCCGGTCGAAGCGCTGCCGGCGAAGAAGGCGATGTCCTGGGTGAAGCAGGGGACGAACACGGGGCCGTAGGCGAACTGGACCGTGGCCCCGGCGTAGAGCGGCGTGCTGCTAATGACCTGCGCCTCGAAGGCCGGCACGCCCGAGGGGAAGCCGAGCTGGACGAGTGCGGTGCCCAGGCCCGCCGGATTCGTCACGGCGACCGTGGACACGTAGCCGTCGATGGGCGCAGAGTCCTGCGGGAACGGGAAGCCCGGAGGCAGGCCGACGGCCACGCGCCCGCCCTGGCGGATGCCGGAGCCGGCGGCGACGTAGGTGAAGGTGACGCGGTGGAGGTAGGCGCCGTCCGCGATGGTCGTCGGCGCGAAGGTCAGCGCGCCTTCGCCCGAGGGCTCGGTCTGGCCGGCCTTGAGGCTGGGGTCCCGGAGGTCGAAGTCGATGCCCGAGGCGGTGTCGTTTGAGGGCACGTAGACGGGCTCGGCGCCCTGGCCGTTAGGGTCGTAGACGCCCTGCGGCTCGTTGGGGCTGGGCACGTAATCGGGGTCGCCGGCGGGCGGGTCGAAGTCCAGGAAGGCGCGGACGTAGTAGGGTTGGCCGCCCTTGATGCTCAGGTCGTAGGGGCCGACGCCCGTGGGGATGGCGCGCACCGCGAGCGGGGCGCCGAAGAAGGACGGCTCGGCCCAGAACTCGACGCGCAGCACGGCGCCCTCGGGCACGGTCCCGCCGTAGGTGATCTGGCCGGTGACGTGGCCCTCGTTGCCGGCGAAGGCGGAGGTCGAGGCCGCGATCTCGAGGAGGATGCCGCCCAGGTCCTGGCCGGAGCGCAGGAAGATGGGAGAGGCCGTCGGCGGGGCGGTCGAGAACACGCCGAAGTCCTCGCCGTCGTCGGGATGGCGGTTGCCGTTCACGTCCACGAAGGCGCCCATGTAGTAGCTCGTCTCGGACGCCAGCCCCGTGAAGGAGAATGCGCCGGGGCCGAGCAGCTCGCGGGCGTCGATGAAAGCGCCGGGGAGGTCGAAGTCCGGGTTGTTGAAGAGGGCGGTCTGGATGCGGCCGCCCTGCGAGCCGCCGTAGCGGATTTCGCCGGCGATGGAGCCGGGCGCGCCGCCCGAGTTCTGCAGGGTGACGGACATGTTCCCGGCGGCGCCGGCCGCGTAGAAGCCGGCCGAGAGGGTGAAGTCGCCCGAGGCCGGCAGGTTGGCGACGAGCCGGGCGTCGCCCTGCTTGCTCCCCCCTTCGTCGGCCTCGGCCACCAGCTGGCCGTTCTGGTCGTAGAGGTAGAGGTAGTTGTCCTCGTCCGAGGCCGCCGTCGCGTCGAAGGTCTGGCCGCGCGTGCCGCGGAAGGTCAGCAGCTTGTTGGAGGCCCCGAGCGTCGTGCTCTCCCGCGAGAAGCAGCTCCCGCCGTTGAGCGTGAACGCGTTCTGGGCGCCGGGCGTGAGGTCCAGCGGGGCGCGGTCGCAGACCGAGATGATGAGGCCGGACTCGGCGCCGAACACCGAGATGCCCTGGGCGTCGGTGAGCCCGAAGGGCTCGGAGGCGTCGGGGGCGAAGTTGTCGTTGCGGTCGAGGAAGCCGCGCAGGTAGACCTGGCCGGTGGGCAGGCCGGTGAAGGAGAAGCTGAAGGGCGACGCGCTGAACGGGAACGTCGAGCGGCGCAGCAGGTCCGATGCGCGGCCGTCGGCGTCGAGGTCCTGGAAGAGCGCCAGGTGGAAGGTGCCGGTGGTGAAGGCGCCGCGGTAGTCGACCGTGCCGGACAGGCTGGCGCCGCCGGTGGGGCCGCCCTGGCCGGCGTCCACGAGCGTCCCGACGTGGCCGCCCGAGAACGGGTTGTCGTTGTTGACCGTGATGCCGGAGCCGCCCGCCAGCAGGCCGTTGGCCTCGTACTGCGGCTGGAGGAACTGGTCGAAGTTCGAGTCCTTGAAGGCGCGGACGAAGTACTCGTCGGCGGTCAGGTTGTTGAAGGAGAAGGAGAAGGCGTTCGGGCCGCCGGAGGCGTTGACCGTCCGCAGCGGCTGGCCGGCGAACGTGTTCGTCGAGTAGAGCTGGACGACCACGTTGCCGGGCTGGGCCCCGGAATAGTTGAACGTGCCCTCGATGGTGCCGATGCCGCCGCCGCCGCCGCCCGCGCCGGCGTCGAGGACGAGCAGGTTGATGCCGGTGACCGGCGACCCGCCGGTGCCCGAAGAGACCGTGACGAGGCTCTCGCGGCGGAAGAACGGCTCGCCGAAGTCCGAGCGCTGGTTGGCGTTCGCGTCCACGAACGCGTACATCCGGAACGGGCCCGCGTCGAGGAAGCCGGCGGTGTAGGTGTAGCTCGACACGCCCGCGACGCGCGGGATGCTGACCGAGCGGAAGCGCCCATGGCCGTCGCTCTGGGAGTTGCTCTCGAGCTCGGCCTGGACGACCAGCGGCCCTTGGATGGCGCCGTTGTAGGTCACGAGGCCGGAGATGCGCCCGTTCGACGGGTCGGGGATGGAGAACGCCACGCCGACCGAGCTCGAGTTCGGGACGAAGACCTGTCCGTTGTAGCCGCCCGAGGGCTCGACGAGCGCGCCGTCCTCGTCGATGGTCCCGTTGGCGTTGACGTCGATGAAGGCGCCCAAGTAGTAGGTGGTGCCGCCCTGCAGGCCGGAGCGGCGGAAGAAGCCGGTGGCGGACTGGGTGAGGTAATAGGGGATGAAGCCGAAGTTCTGGTCCGAGGCGAACGCGATGAAGACGGTCCCGGTCGAAGCGCCCGTGTAGGTGACGGTGCCGAAGACGACCGCCGTACCCGAGGTGCCGGTGCCGGGGTCGCGGACGAGGACGTTGACCGTCGAGGTCGAGTTGGCCGCGACCGTGATGGGCGAGGAGGAGCCCTTGGCCTCGAGCGCGTCGCCGCGGTTGTTGGCGTTGCCGTCCACGAACGCCTGCACGATGTAGGTGGTGGCGGGGGTGATGAAGTCCAGCGCGTAGGCGCCCGCGGCGGACATGGTCGTGAACGCCACGACGTTCAAGTCCGAGCAGTCGGAGCAGGCGCGGGGGCCCACCTCGACGCGGATGGTGCCGGGGAGGCTGCCCTGGCGCAGGATCTGGCCCTCGATGCGGCCGGTGGACGGGTCGGCGAGCACGACGTCGGCCGCGGCGACCGAGGCCACGCCGCCGACCACGTTGATGGCCGTCGGAGAGGACACGCTGGCGCCGTACGCGCCGACCGGCTCGCCGGGGTCCTGCGCGAAGTTGTTGTTCGCGTCGCGGAAGGCGCGCAGGTAGTACGTGCCGTCGCGGAGGTTCCCGAGGCTGAACGCGCCCGGGTTGGCCTGGGACTGCACGAAGAACGGGAAGGCGTCCGAGTCCGGCCGGTCGAAGAGCTGGAGCTGGACCTGGCCGCCCTTCGTGCCGGCGTAGCTCGTCTGGCCGGAGATGGTGCCGCCGAAGCCGCCCAGGACGCTCAAGAGCAGGTCGTAGAAGCCGGTCTGGCCCACGAAGAACGAGGTCGGCTCGACGATGTAGAGGCCGGCCTGGGAGGCGGTGAAGTGGACGTGCGGGTTGCCGGCGGTGTTGTCCTGGGCCACTTTCTGGCCGTCGGGCCCGAGGATGATGAGCTCGGAGTCGAAGTCCGGCGTCACCAGGCTCACGTCCACCGTGGAGCCCACGCCGATGGAGTTCGCCGCGCCGCCGCCCACCCGGAAGGTGTGGAGGTCGGTGTAGTAGCCCTGTCCCTTGTCGGCCGCGGGGCAGTCCGTCGTCGCCAGGGTCCCCGTCGCGTCCTGGCCGGGCACCAGCGCGACGCGGTCGCAGGCGGTGACGACGCGGTTGGAGACGGTGTTCCCGCCGGTGATGTTCAAGGGGAAGGGCGAGTTGATGCCGCCGTGCGTGCCCGAGGGCTCCGTCGCCGCGTCCTGCTGGTTGTCCGCGTTGACGTCGCGGAACACGCGGAGGTGATAGACGCCGTCGGAGAGGCCGGTGAACGAGAAGTTGAGCAGCGTGCTCTCGGCGTAGAACGGGTCCTCGCGGCGCGGGCTGGTGGACAGGCGCACGCGGAAGGCGCCGGCGGTCGTGGCGGTGAAGGAGCTGACCGAGCCGGAGATGGTGCCGCCGCAGGCGGGCCGGACCGCGATGGTGCCCGAGGGGATGGATTCGTTGCGGCCCCAATCGGCCGTGACGACCCGGTAGATGTTGTCTACGCCCGTGCAGACCGGGGAGAAGTCGGCGAAGAAGTTGTTGGGCGCCAGGTTCGGGACGCCGAAGAACGTGCCGGTCGTCAGGGTGACGAAGTTGAGCGAGCCCGCGGTGGTGCGCTGGACCTTATAGCCGGCCCGGTCGTTCAAGGCCGTCCCGTTCGAGTTGGCCGTCGGGTCGTTCCAGGTCAGGTCCACGCGGCCGAAGGGCGTCGTCGCGCGCAGGCCGGCGGGGCTGCCGGGCGTCACGGTGTCGACGAGGATGGAGAAGTTCTTGCCCGACTGCGGGCCGCCGGAGACGGTGACCAGGGACCCGAAGGAACCGCCGTCCTCGCCGGGGAGCTTGATGCCGTTGCCGTCCACGTCCACGAACGCCCGGACGAAGTAGGTGCCGTCGGGGACGGGCAGGTAGTAGGGCTGCTGGCTCGAAGGCGGCAGCGTGACGGATGCGGTCAGGCCGGCCAACGGGACGGAGCTCGTATAGGCCTCGACCCGGACGCTGCCGGCCTGCTGGCCCGGGTAGGAGACCGCGCCGGCGATGGAGGAGTCCGCGGAGGCGGAGGTCGTGGCGGACCCGGGGGCCGACGGAGCCGAGAACGCCCCGTTCGGGCTCTGAGCCTTGACCTGGTAGAAGTACTGGGCGTTCGGGGCCAGGCCGGTCTCGTTGCGCGACAGCGCGAAGCCGTACTGGACGATCTGGTAGGGGCCGGCCGCGGCCGAGGCGCGCTCGAGCTGGTACTTGGCCAGCGAGCCGTTGCCGTTGGCCGTCCAGGTGACCGTGAGGCTCGAAACCGCGACGTTCGTGAGGACGGGAGCGGGGACGGGGGTCGCCAGGCTGGCGTTCACCATGCCGGCGGGCAGCCGGACGATGGGGCCGGCGCCGATGGTGTTGACGGCCCGGATGCCGGTCACGGCCGAGGTCGCCGCCGGGACCGTGAGCTCCACGTAGGTCGTCGCCGCGGCGCCCAAAGTCGTGACGGTCGCGCTAGACGCGTCGAGCAGCCGGTATTCGGTCGCGCCGGGGGTCGAGTCCCAGCGCAGCTCCACCTGGCTGGAGGTGAAGGGGCCGACGAAGAAGCCGGTGACGGCGGGCGGGGCGGCCGGCGCGCCGATGGTGAGGTCGCGGTTGGCGAACCCGCCCTCGGGCACCGAGACGAACCCGCCGGCCGACTGCCCGAAGGGCTCGCCGGAGTCGTGGTCCCCGTTGAAGTTCTGGTCGAGGAAGGCGAAGACGGTGTAGTCCGTCGCGGGCTTGAGCAGCCCCAGGAAGTAGTCCACGCTGCCGTTGGCCGGGACGTCCTGGATGAAGCGGAAGTCGCGGCTCTCGGGGGCGAACCCGGGCGAGCCCGGCAGGCCGTGGGCCGCGGAGATGACCGCCTGGCCGCTGACCACTGCCTGCTGGAAGAAGAGGCGCCCCGCGATGCCGCCGCGGTCGGTCATCGCGATGGGGCCCACGTGGGCGGTCGAGGAGACGAAGACGGGCACGAGGTAGGCCGCCAGGTCCGCGAAGCTCACCTGCGAGGACGGGATGGAGGTCAGGCCGCCGAAGGGCTCGGGGCCGTCGGGGTTCTGGTTGAAGTTGCCGTCCCGGAAGCCCACGATGTAATAGGTGTTCGGGATGGGCAGCTGCCCGATGACGATGGGCCCGGCGTTCGGGCCGTTGAAGCCGCCGAAGAACTCCGCGCCGTGCTCGAGGTCCGGGCTGGTCGTCACGCCGACGCGGAACTCGCCGAAGGTCATCACGCCGTTGTAGGAGATGGTGCTCGTGATCTGGCCCAAGCCCGCGAACACGGGGAAGTTCAGGGTGTAGGTGGAGCCCAGCGGGGCCTCGAAGTTCGGGATGAAGCCGCTGCGGTGGGACTGGTTGTTCTCGACCGTCGCCTTCACCGTGAAGAACCCGCCGAACGGGATGTGCAGGCCGTAGGCGTACTGCGTCGTGCCGGCGCCCAGCGTCAGCGTCTGCGTGCTGAGGATGGGCAGGCAGCCGGCCGGGGCGAACTTGCAGTCCTGGACGAGGTTGACGAACAGGTTGCCGGTCAGGCCGCCGGTATAGGAGATGGTCCCCTGCACAAAGGAGGTCGTGGAGCCGCTGACGCCGATGTTCGTAACGACGAGGCCGTCGTTGTTGAAGTAGTCGCCGGGGACGTCGTTGGCCGACAGGTGCACAGCCGTCGGGAAGCGCGCGGTGATGGTCACGCCGGTGCCGACCGGCACCCAGCCGTCACCCACGCTGGCCAGGACCGCGCCGACGCGGCTGCCCTGGTCGAGCGTGGGCTGGCCCTCGGTGCCGGGGATGCCGCGGAAGTCCGTGTTCGTGCCGTTGAAGTTCCACGTCCCGCTGGCGGTCACCGTCACGGTCTGGCCGGCCGCGACCTGCACGCCCGTGTAGTAGCCCCCGCCGCCGAAGGAGTCGCCCTGGGTCTGGGCCATGACGCTCCAGCCGATGGCCGCGGTCGAGACGATGGGATAGACGGGGTCGGCGTTCATCGACCCGGCGCTCATCAGGAAGTAGTTGCTGGCCGCGATGGACAGGCCCAAATTCGGCAGCTTCGGGTGGCCCGACTGCAGCCCGTAGGGCTCGAACACCACAAACAGGGTCCGCGACTGCTCGGAGGCCAGGTCGAGCGGCTGGTAGAAGTTGACGACCGCCGAGGACAGCGGGGGCGCGACGAACTCGTTGCCGATGGGGAAGTCGCAAGGTCCGCCGCTGCAGAAGTTGTTGAGCTTCCCGTCGCCGTTGGCGTCGACGTAGGCGCTCAGGCCGTAGTTCTGCGACGGGCCGCCCGCGATGTCGAGGCGGACGCCGTTCAAGCGCGACTGGCCGCCGGAGCCGGTCAGCGTCAGCTTCATCATCGCCTGCGGCGAGAGGTCGCCGATGAGCCCGCCATGGGGGATGGTCGGCACCAGGGCGAT
The DNA here is from genome assembly GCA_004322435.1 of bacterium. GTDB lineage: Bacteria > Elusimicrobiota > Elusimicrobia > UBA1565 > UBA1565 > SCTT01. The sequence continues at coordinate 6,510 of SCTT01000552.1, read as the reverse complement.
GCTGCCGCCGGGAGGGGCCGAGCCGCCGCCGATGGAGATGGTGATGGTCGAAACGGGCGGGACCGCGGGGCCGTCCGTGCCGAAGGCCTCGAAGGAGTCCAGCTGGCGGTTGTCGTTGACGTCGACCCAGGCGACGTAGATCAGGCTGGTCGTGGGCGCCGCCAGCAGCGGCATCTGGTTCCCGAAGACGGGGCCGCTGATGGCCTCGAAGGTGGTGGTCGAGTTGACGTGCGCGGCGGCGACGAGCACGGTGCCGAACTGCTGGGAGTTGTTGTTGATGGTGCCGGAAGCCTCCGACCAGTTCGTCAGAGTGATGTCCTTCCCGGTGAGGTTCTGGCCGGAGCCGATGAAGACGGGGTCCGAGCGCATCAAGCCCGGCTGCCCGAACGCGCCGCGCCCTTCGCTCCCGTCCGGGAAGGTGTTGGGGTTGAGAGGGATGTTCTCCAGATGCCCGTAGAGGTAGTAGGTCGCCGGAGCTTCCAGGTTGGAGAGCGTGTAGGCGCCGAAGCCGCTGCGGGTGGCGATGAAGACCAGACCGAAGTCGCCGGTGAAGGAGTTCGTGTCGAAGAAAGGCTGGGTCGAGGCGCGCACGACGGCGGTGGACCCGTTGACGCCGCCGCCGTTGATGACGGTGCCCGCGATGCTCGCCGGCGCGCCGCCGCCGTCCGGCAACCAGAAGAGCACCTGGTTCGGGTCGTTCTCGAACGGCGTGCCGCGCTTGTTGCCGACGGCGTCGAGCAAGGTGATGGAGTTGCCCGCCACGGCCCCCGAGGCGTCGATGTTCTTCGTGAGGTTGCCGCCGAAGCCCAGGTTGCGGAACTCGTAGACGCCCGCGGTGGAGCGCGCGATGGAGAGCGCCGAGGCGGAGGCGTTCTGGTCGAACTGGTCGAACTGCGCGCCGTTGAAGGCCAAGATGTTCGCCGAGGCCGACAGGTAGACGTTCTCGGGCCGCTCGAAGCGCAGGCCCGAGTTCAGGCCGTTTCCGCGGACCTCGATGGTGCCGTCCTGGACCTCGAAGGCCAAGGACCCGAACCCGGTGGAGAAGACGCGCGGGAAGCCCCCGTCGGTGAAGCGGAATGCGCCGCCCTGAGCGACCGACACGCCCTGGCCGACGCCGAGGCCGGAGTTGCTGCCGCCCATGTCGAAGGTGCCCTTCACCGTGACGCCGCCGTTGACGAACAGCTCGTGGTTGCGGCCGAGGTCCAACGTGCCGCTCAAGACCAGCACGTTCGAGTCCACGAAGACCTGGTTGAAGTCGTCGGGGTTGTTCGGGCCCGCCAGCCGCACGCGGCCGGCGTAGCCGTTCTTCATCTCGAAGCGGCCGACGTTCGCGTAATAGAGGTTCCAGTCGCAGGGGGCGTTCGAGACGGCGCCGTCGAACTCGACGCTCTCGCCCGACTGCGGCACCTGGCCGCCCTGCCAGTTCTGGGCGACGTCGGCGCCGAAGCCGAAGCCGCTGGTGCCGAGCCAGGTGCGCGAGACGGTGGACGCGACGATCTGGAAGTCCACGGCCAGCGCGCCGGCGTTGTCGGCGTAGTCGACGTCGTTCATCGCCAGGGCCAGCGGGCCGGACTGAGTCGCCGTGAAGTCGGCCGCGGCGCCGACCGTGAACCAAGCCGAGCCGCCGATGCGGGCGACCAAGGCGCCGATGGTCAGGCCGCCGGAGAGGCCGCCGGTCTGGCCGGGGACGCCGTCGGGGCCGCTCGAGCCGAAGGCTCCGGTGTTCCAGGTGCCCTGGGCGTTGATGAGCACGTGCTGGCCGGAGTTGACGAAGAGGCCGGTGTCGAAGCCGCCGTTCGCGTTCGCCCCGCCCTGCGGGACGGGGTAGCCCTGGTCGAAGGGCCGGGCGGCCAGGGAGAACTGGGTGACCGACAGGTCGGAGACCACGGGGAACGGACCCTGGCCCGCGGCCAGGCTGCCCGCGCCGAACTTGAAGGCCGAGGCGGACTCGAGGGACACGCCGACCGAGTTACCGGCGGGCATGTTGTTAAAGGAGAGGACGACGAAGTAGGCGACGGTCGAGCCGGTGACGGTCTGGGTGCTGTAGAACGTGACGTCGGAGCGGGCGGGCGACCCTTCGAAGAACCGGTCGCCGACCCCGAAGTCGATGCCGTTCTGGAACTGCCCGTCCCCGTTCTGGTCCCGGAAGACCCGCGCGAAGGCGTTCGGCGCGGGCGCGTCGCCTTCGAGCGAGATGCGCAGGCCGGTGAACTGGACGGCTCCCCCCTCGCCCCAGACCCGCAGGCGCAGGAAGGCCTCTTCGCCGCTGGTGGGGATGTTCGAGCCGTTCAAGGAGTCGGCGACGAAGGCGAGCTGGCCGGCCGGGCTCGAGCCGATGGTGATGTTGAAGAAGGTCGTCGTCGGCGGCGTGAACACGGAGAGGTCCAAGGGACCGATGCTCGCCGAGTCCTCGCCCGTGTCCTTCTGGCGGTTGTGGTTGAGGTCCACGAAGGCCCGGAGGTGGAGGTTCGTGACGGTCGCGGCGGAGACGACGTAGGGCGTCGCGCCGGACGACGAGCCCATGTAGGTGTCGCCGGTCAGGAGCGTCCCGACGCCCGGCGCGCCCAGCCAGGGCTCGACGCGGAGGTCGTCGACCTGCGTGCCGTTGTTGAACACGGTGCCGGTGACCCGGACCACGTCGTAGATCTGCAGGTCGACTCCGGTGATAGTCTGGTCCGGCTGGACGTAGACCGGCGTCAGCGGCCCCCAGAAGCTCGCCGAGTAGCGGGCGAACGGGTCGCCCCGGCCGTCGGGGCCGTTGCCGTTGGCGTCGCGCACCGCCCGGACGTAGTAGGTGTTCGGGGCCTGCAAGGTCGAGATGGAGTAGCCGCCCAAGGCGGGCGTGGTGAACTCGACCGTCGCCGGCTGCTGGCTCGAGTTGACGTCGGTGGGGCTCGTCGAGAAGGCGATGTAGAGCTGGCCGGTCTGGGCGCCGGAGTAGCCGAGCGTGCCGGACACGGTCGCGAAGGACGGCGGCGGCGCCGGGGGCTCGGTCGGGTGGATGGCCAGCTGGTCGTTGACGTCGCTCGAGCCCCAGAGCTGGCCGCCGATGAAGTCGAGCGCGGTCGGGTCGACCCCGCCCTGCAGCTCGACCGGGGCGTCGCTGAAGAACGGCGAGGCGAGAGTGCCCTGGTTGTAGAACTTGACGACCCGGCCCGAGAACTGGGTCGCGCCGGTCGTGTCGCCCACGTACATGTTGCCGGACGCGTCGAAGGTGATGGCGCCCGGGTTCGCCACCGAGGTCAGCACCTGGGAGGTGGTCTGGCTGATGATGCCGCCGCCGAGGTTCGCGAAGCGCAGGACCTTGCCCGAGGAGCGGTTGGTGACCCACAGGTTGTTGTCCGAGTCGAAGGCCAGGGCCTCGGCGTAAGGCAGCTGGGCCGTGGTCGTGAAGGTGCTCACGCCGCCGCTGGAATAAGTGGGGTTGCCCAAGGTCGAGGCGCCGTCGCGGGTGATCTTGACCACCGAGGGGTTCTGGTTGCCCTGCGCGACCCACAGGTCGCCCACGAGCGGCTGGTAGGCCAGCGCGCGGACATCCTTGAGGAGGGGTCCGGACAGGATGCTGGAGGTGGAGGTGAACACCTCGGCCGGCGCGCCGCCGGCGTTCGCGCCATAGCGGACGAGGCGGGAATTCGCCAGGGCTTGGAAGCCGGTGGAGACCGAGACCCACAGGTTGCCGCCGCCGTCCGTCGTCAGCGCGGTGGGGTGGATGACCCCGTTGGCCCCGCCCAGCTCCTGCTGGAAGGCGGTGGTCCGGGAGACCGGCGGGGAGGCGAAGTCGTAGCGGCGGACCCGCTCCAAGCCGCGCTGGACGGCCCAGACCCGGCCCGCGAGGCCGCGCAGGCCCCAGAAGCCGCCGGGCTGGCCGCCGGGCCCGCCCGCCCCGGCGCCGGCCGCGGAGAGGTTCTTGACGAAGGTGACGGCCTCGGTATTGCCGCCGTTGGCGGCCGAGCCGGTCACATAGACGTTCGAGGAGTCGGCCACCGCGATGCCGACGCCGTTGTCGAAGCCCGCGAACCCGGCGTCGAAGGAGGTCGAGGCCTTCTCCACGAGGTCCGGGTCGAGGACCTTGACCGCGAAGTCGCCGCCGTCGGCCGAGTAGCTGGTGACGGCCACGTAGAAGAGGCCGTCGGCGCCGGCCGTCAGGCCGAAGCCGGGGGACGCGGCCTGGACCGGGATGGTCGCCGACGCGCCGCTGTAGTTGAGGGCGGGGTCGAACTTCCGGACGAGTACGTTGTTGCCGGAGCCGTCGGCCGCCGCGGCGAGCAGGACGCCGTTGGCGAAGGCGAGGTTGGTGTTTTCGTTGGCGCCGGGGAACAGGGAGGTGACGTCCCTCTCCGCCACGGCGTTGAGGTTGGGGTCGTACTTCACGAACTTGATGGTGCCGGCGCTCGTCACCGAGACGAACACCTCGCCGTTCGGGGTCACCACGACGCCGTTGCCGTTCGCGTGGGCCGTGCCGAAGGAGTAGGTCGTGCGCTTGATTTCGTTGAGGTTGAGGTCGAGCTTGACGATCTTGGCGCCCGGCGACGTGTTGCCGCCGTCGTTGACCGTGTAGACGAAGCCGTTGCGCCCGAAGCCGCGGGTGATGTTGCCGATGCCGTTGGGGTCGAACTCCACCGAGTTGAGGCGGTTGAGGTTCCCATCGAACCGGACCAACCGCCGCAGGCCCGCTCCGTCCTTCTCGGCGACGTACACGAAGCCGCCGTCGGTCATGAAGGCGTCGCCCGAGAAGCCGCCCTGGAGGGTCGTCGAGGCGAGGAACGCCCCGGCGTCGCTGTACTTGGCGAGGGTCGTCTGGTCGGGGGTGTTCAGCGAGGAGATGGACGTCGAATGGATGGTGACGTAGACGTTCGTCGTGCCGGCGTTGAGGACGGTGAGGATCTGGTGGCCGACGTCGGCCCAGCCGGCGTCGTTGGAGGCCCGGGCGCCGCCGAGGAAGGCGCCGGTGAAGACGAGGGACGTGGAGGAGACGGCCGGCGGCGGGGCGGCCGGTCCCGCGGCCAAAGACCGAAGCATCAGCACGCCGTCGTCGTGGGTCGAGTTCAGGGCCGCTCCGGCCAGGTAGAGGCCGGTCGTGTCGACGGGCAGGAAGGAGGTCAGAGAGTCCCCGCCGGAGAAGCCGCCGTCGAAGTTGGCGGAGGAGACCATGACCAGGGCGGGGTCGAAGCGCTGCACCAGGAAGTTCCCGCCGTCGGCGGTGGAGGAGGTCAGGCCCACCACGACGTTGTTCGAGGCGTCGGCGAAGATGTCGCCCATCGGGGTCGTGCCGGGGACCGCGATGGTGGCCGAGACGCCTTCGTAGGCGCCGGAGGCGGAGAAACGGCGGACGATGGCGTTCGGGGCGGCGGGGGCGTAGAGGAACAGCTTCGCGTTGCCGTAGCTCATACGGACGCCATCGGTATTGGCGAGGTGCGAGCTGATGTCGGTCGCGCCCAGCGGCGCCAGGTTCGAGTTGAACTTGACGAGCTGCATCGGCAGGACGTTGCCCGAGCTGACCGCGAGGAAGACGTCGCCGGCGGGGCTCAACGCCATCGCCTGGGAGTAGCCCTCGACGGAGCCGGGGACGGCCCAGGTGGTCCGCGCGATCTCGTTTAAGCCGACGTCGTATTTGATGAGGATGGCCGGGAAGACGCCGCCCACATTCATCGGCCCGCCGTTACAGGCGGCGTACAGGGCGCCGGAGTGCCAGGCGATGTACTTGACCGAGCCGGAGCCGCTGAAAGTCGTCACCGAGGAGACCTGGATGAGGTTCGAGTCGAACTTGACGATGCCCGTCACGTCGGTCTGGCCGGAGGGCTGGCTCTTGTAGACGGTGGTGAAGAGGTTCGAGCCGTCGAAAGCCAAAGTCTCGAGGGCGATGTCGGAGGAGAAGGTCACCGAGGCCAGGACGACCCCGGACGGGGAGATCTTCAAGATGACGTTGGCGCCGTGCTCGGCGTACCAGGGGGCCCCGACCGTCGAGACCGCCGTCGCGTAGAGGTTGCCGCTGACGGTGTCGCGGACCAGCCTGGAGAAGGCCTCGTTGCCGTTGCCCACGGTGTTGACGACCACGCCCGCGGGCAGAGACCCGGAGTAGGTGAAGACGGGCTGCGCCGGAGCCTGGGGCCCGACGCTCCACCCGCTCGAGAGCAGGAGGCCGTAGAGGTCGTTGTCGTTCGAGTTCTCGAAGTTGGCGCCGGTCGTCTGGCGGCTGATAAGCCCGATGGTCGAGGACGTGCTCACCTGGGCGGCGGCCAAGGCCGCGGCCTTCCCGGAGACCTCCACCGCGACCGTCTGCGCGGCGGACTGGGAGACGCCAGCGGCGTCGAAGGTCGCCGTCTTGACGACCGTCGTCGAGGCCGAGATGAAGCTGTTCCCGGCATGCCCGACGTGGTCGGACCAGGTCACGCGCCAGCGGGAGCCTTCCCAGACCGGGTTGGCCACCGAGATGCGGTAGAAGGGGGTATTGTCGACGACCATCCGCGCGGCGATGCCGCCCGTCGAGGTGACGACGCTGCCGAGCAGCTC